>NZ_JAPYOK010000102.1:0-42894 GCF_028283155.1 Candidatus Poriferisodalis multihospitum
GCTCCCTGCGTGGGTCCGCAGCCCTATGTCCGGCGCTCTCAGGCTGCGGGGTCTTCCCACAGCGGTTTGGCGGTGGGCGAGGGTCTGGTGGTGGTGGGAGTCCGCGGCGTGCGACGCGTGGGCTTGCGCTGCGGGGCGGGTTGAGCGGGATGTGCCGGGTCGGGGGGCGCTAACCGGTAGCGGCCGTCCCGGACGGTTACTTGCCAGTTGTGGTCGTGGATGAGGTCATGGCAGCGCCAGCACACGAGCACGAGATTGTCGAGGCGGGTCTTGCCGCCGCGTTGGCAGGGCGTGATGTGGTGGGCTTCGCACTCGCCGGGTGGTTCCCCGCAGCCGACGCACGCCCCGTCGCGGGCGATGAGCGCGCGTCGCTGTGCTGCGGTGGGTGCTCGGCTGGCGACGGTTTCATACAGCGGCGTGAGCTCGTCGCCGAAGATCTCGACCCAGAGATCGGAGTTGCAGGCCAGCCGCCCCAGGGTGCTAGGCGGGATCGGGCCGACACCGCAGATCTCGGCGATGCCACCAGGTGAGTCGCTGAGTGCTGCGAGGTCGGCGCGCACGATGATCTCCGCAGTCTTGCTGCCAGCCGGGGGAGTCGGCCTGGGGTCGAATGCCGGCTCGGCTTCGGCGTTGGACTCGGCGCCGGTGGCGAGGAGAGCGTCGAGGGCGTCAGCCATGCGCTGGTCGCGAGTGCGGACCGCTTTGTCAGGCACAGTGCCGCTGTCGCGGCCGTCGGGGGCCGCCTCAGAGGTTTGCGATTGGGCCTGTCGGCGGCGGTCTGCTTGGCGGAGCTGTTCGGCTTGTTGGCGGAGGCGTTGCTGGATGCGGGTGCCCATCTCTGCGTCGAACGAACCGCGCATCTGCACCGAGCCGTCCTCGCCGTTCCAGAACCGCACATTGCGGTTGCGCCGGTTACGACGATGCTGCGCAGCGAGATCGTCGGCGCTCTGGTGCTGGATTGTCCAGCGTTGCGCGGCCTGGGCGAACTCGTCTTCAGGGAGCGTCTTGGCCATCTGCACCAGGTCGGCATCGCCCTGCACGGCGTCGGGGCTCGTCTTGCGAGCGGCCTGGGCCAGCTTGGCGGCATTCGCGAGGCTGATCTCGCCCTCCGCAACCGCAGTGCGAGCCTCGGGCAACTCGGCCAGCTCCGCCTCAGCACGCACATTGCGGGCCGCCTCAGAACGGGACCGCCCGCCGACCTGGTTCAGCAGCCCTGCGCCGCCGTCGCCGTGGCGCTCACGCCGTGCGACAGCCGAAGCAGCCTTGGTCTCGAGCAACTCGACACGCGAGCGCAGCGACTTCGCCAACCCAAGCGTGCGACGTAGCTCACCGGTAGGCGCCTCTTCGACGCCGCCGAGCGCTGCGGTGAGACATTCAAGCGCCTGCTGCACCTGTGAGAACATACGTTCACTCTACCGGGTCGGTGTGATACGAAAGCACTCACATGCTTATTGAATCATTGCAAATATATGACACATACTTTTAGATAGTTTCAACTACAAGCAAATGGATGCTGAACGACCTCGATGGCAGCCTCGTCCGCCGACGAGAACTCCACCTCAGTTCGATCATGTGGGATGGGTTGGCCTGACGGCAGCGTCGTCTGCTGGCACGGAATTGTGCTCGCCCCGCACAATGTGCTGTGGCGCGAGATTCCCGGAACTACACGAGGATCGAGGTAAGCGCCTGCCGTTAGACAGCCGTTGGCTGCTGGGCGGCAAGTAGCGGCTCAGCGCAGGGCGGCGGTGCCGGAGGTGATGAGGGGGTAGAGGCCGTCGGCGCCGACAGCGGTGGCCATGGTGCCGAGCACGGCCGACCAGTGGGCGTCGGAGCCGTATTCCTTGCGCCAGCTCCACAGCCGGCGGCTGAAGTGGTGCAGTGGGTACTCCTGGGTCATGCCCATGGCGCCGTGGGCCTGGTGGCAGGCCTTGGTGGCTCGGGCGGCTGCCTGGTTGGCGATGAGCTTGGCTGCCGCGATCTCGAAGGGAGCCTCGCCACGGGTGGCTTCGCGTGCCGCCACCTCGGCGGCCATGCGCACGAGCGCTGCATCCTGCGCAGCCCAGACCAGGTGTTGCTGTACTGCCTGGAATCGGGCCACCGGACGGCCGAATTGCACTCGCTCGTTGGTGTAGCTGACCGTGAGCTGGCACATCTTCTCGATGGCGCCTGCCATCAGCGCTACCCGCGACAACGCACCGCGCTGCGCCAGCGCCTCCGCGTCGACGCCGTCAGGAGCGGGCGCCGCAACGCCGGCGGCGCCAACGAAGCGCACGGTGTCGCGGGGCTCGCCGGCCATATTGGGGAGCGGTGTGATCTCGCACTCCGATGCCGGCACCGCAACGACGGATGTTTGCCCGTCGCAGTCACAGACACACACGATCAACTCGGCGCTGCGAGCCCACGGC
Source organism: Candidatus Poriferisodalis multihospitum (assembly GCF_028283155.1). Lineage (NCBI taxonomy): Bacteria > Bacillati > Actinomycetota > Acidimicrobiia > Acidimicrobiales > Candidatus Poriferisodalaceae > Candidatus Poriferisodalis > Candidatus Poriferisodalis multihospitum. The sequence continues at coordinate 2,406 of NZ_JAPYOK010000102.1, forward strand.
ACCCGGTGGGCTTCGCCGTTCAGCACTGCGGTGCCGTCGCCGGCGATCTCCATCGAGCAGGCCCCGCCGCCGGACCAACCGACTTCGGCCGCCCGAGGCGGGACGACCGTGACGAGACCGTCAGGTCGTTCGATGCCGGCTTGAGCCAGCAGCCAGCCGCCGAGGATGCCGTTCTCGGCCGCTGCGATCGGTGCTGAGTGATAGCCGACCAAGCGGAGCACCTCGATGGCCTCGGCGAGCGTGCCGCCCGATCCGCCGGCCTCCTCTGGTACAGCGATGAGGTCGAATCCGGTCTCGCAGAAGGCATCCCAGATGTCGGGCGCGACACCGGCTTCTTCGGCGGCTTGCACTGCCTCATGGGTGCACAGCTCGCCGAACAGCCGGTCGGCCGTCTCAGTGATCAGCTCGTCGACCACGACTGGCTCGGGCGCCGTCGTCACGGTCATGCCGGCACCTGACTCGATGGGGCTGCCGTCATGCCGGCAGGCTGGATCGATGGGGTTGCCGTCATGCCGGCAGCCCCTGCAAGCCCTTCGAGGCCACCGAGCGCAGGATCTCGATGGTGCCGCCGCGGATCGTGTTGCCGGGGAAGGTCACCACGCACTGCGCCAGCAGCCGCTCGAACAGCGACTCAGACTCTGGCGAGTATTCCTCGTCGATGAGCTGCACCAGCTTCTCGACCACTTCCTGCTCGTAGCGAGTCCCCATTTCCTTCACCAGCGCCGACTCCACCGACGGCGCTTCGCCCTCGTCGATCAGCCGTGCGACTGACAGCGACAGGTTCCGGATGCCCCACCAGCGAGCAGCGAGCTCGCCGAACAGGTCCGACACAGCCGCTTGCATCGGTGTGCCAGCGGCCTCGCGCAGCAGCTGCTCCACCGTCGAGAACGGCGACAGCCAGCGGTCGGGCCCGCCCCGCTCGTACGCCATCTCGGTGGTGTTCTGGTGCCAGCCCATGCCCGGCTGGCCCACCACGTTGATGTCGGGCACGAACACGTCGTGGAACGTCACCTCGTTGAAGTGATGGCTGCCGTCCAGAAACGGGATCGGGCTGATCTCGAGACCCGGCGAACGCAGATCGATCAGAAACTGTGACAGGCCGGCGTGCTTGTTGCCGTCCTCCATGGGCGCCGTGCGCAGCAGGCAGATGAACCAGTCGTTCATGTGCGCGTTCGATGTCCAGATCTTCGTGCCATTCACGACCCACCCGTCGTCGGAGCGCTCGGCCCGGGTCGACACCGAAGCCAGGTCCGAGCCGCTGTCGGGCTCGCTCATGCCGATCGAGAAGCCCAGCTCGCCCCGGCAGATCGGCGGCAGGAACCGTTCCCGCTGCTCATCGCTGCCGAACTTCAGGATCACGTTGCCGGTCTGGCGGTCGGCCACCCAGTGATGACCCACCGGTGCGCCCCAGCGCAGCATCTCCTCGACCACGATGAAGCGCTGCACGGCGGTGCGGTCCGAGCCGCCCCAACGTGACGGCAGTGCCATGCCCACCCAGCCGCGGGCAGCCATCTTGGCCGAGAACTCCCGGTCGTGATCGGCGGCCATGCCCAGGCACGGCTCGTGGGCGCCCGGCGGAAGCTCGGCAGCCAGAAACTCACGCACTTCAGCCTGGAGGTCGAGTTCCGGGCCGGTCAGTTCGGTCGGCGTGAATCTCATCTGCAACCTCGAGGATGATTCAGGTTCTGGGGCGATCAGGCCAAGGCGAAGCCGCGGTAATTGTCCGACGCCACGTCCTCGCAGATCTCGACATAGGGCGGGAAGCCCGGCAGCGGCATGAAGACCCGGGTCTTGCCCGGAATGTTCGCCCCCAGGTACCACGAGTTGCAGGTGGGAAACAGCGTCAGATTGGCCACAGCGTTGACGTAGTCGACCCAGTAGGCCTCGGCATCGGCTTCGGGCTCGATCGTGGCGGCACCCCGCTCGCGCAGATCCACCAAGCATCGAGCGATCCAGTCGACGTGCTGCTCGATGGACGGGATCATGTTGGTCAGCACCGAGGGGCTGCCGGGACCCGACACGGTGAACATGTTCGGGAATCCAGCAACACCCAGTCCGAGGTAGGTGCGTGGTCCGGCGTCCCAGTGGTCCGCCAGTCGAGCGCCTTCACGCCCAGTGACGTTCATCCGCAGCAGGGTTCCGGTCATGGCGTCAAAGCCGGTGGCGTACACCAGCGCGTCGACGGGGTACTCCTGGCCGTCGACCACCACGCCGGCTGCGGAGATTCGGTCGATCGGCGTCTCGGACACGTCCACCAGGTGAACGTGCGACAGGTTGAACGTCTCGTAGTAGTTCGTGTCGAGGCACGGGCGCTTGCACGCAATGGTGTTGTGCGGGGTGAGCTTGGCTGCGGTCTCGGGATCGTCGACGATCCCGGCGATCTTGCCGCGGACGAACTCCGCCACGCGGCCGTTGGATTCGGCGTCGAGACCGATGTCGCTGTACGCCCGGTAGAAGGTGAAGCCGCCCACATCCCACCGCTCCTGCATGCGCTCGTCGAACTCGGTGGCACTCGCTTCCTTCGCGAGGTCCTCGCCATCGGGCAGCCGCTGCACCATCGCCGCTTGCTGGGTGAGCATCCTGGCCCGCCGCTCGCGGTAGTTGGCTTTCCAGTCGGCCTGATCGGACGCATCCAGCGGCTCGTTGCGGGCGGGCACCGAGTAGTTCGGCGTGCGCTGGAACACCGTCAGCTCACGGCACTCGTCGGCGATCACGGGAATCGCCTGGATGGCGGACGATCCCGTGCCGATCACACCCACCGACAGCCCTGAGAAATCGACGCCTTCGTGCGGCCAGCGACCCGTGTGGTACGTCGGCCCCTCGAACGTCTCGGCGCCGTCGAAGTGGGGGACATTGGCCGTCGACAGGCACCCCGTTGCCATGACCACGAAGCGCGCTTGGTAGGTGCCCCGGTCGGTCTGCAGGTGCCACTGGTTGTCGGCGTCGTCCCAGTCGACCTGGGTGACCGTCGTCTCGAAGCGGATGTCGCGGCGCAGGTCGTACCGATCGGCGACGTGGTTGGCGTAGCGGAGGATCTCAGGCTGGCCGGAGTAGCGCTCGGACCACTCCCATTCCTGCTCGAGCTCGGGGTCGAACGAGTACGAGTACTGCATCGATTCGACATCGCAGCGGGCGCCCGGGTAGCGGTTCCAGTACCACGTGCCGCCCACGCCGCTGGCTCGCTCGACCACCGCCACGTCGAATCCGAGCCCGCGCAACTTGTGCAGCATGTACATGCCGGCGAAACCGGCGCCGACCACGACGACGTCGTGGACGCTCGGCTCGGCGCCGTTCGAGTCCACCCCGTCGCTGCTCATCGCCGCAGAGACTACCGATGCGCTCGTGGCCGAGCCGAGAGTCCACGACGCAGCCGGAAGCGCGGCGATGTGGCACGCTCCGGGCCATGCCCCGACCGACCCAACCGTGCGACCTCGACGCGACCAGCGCGAAGGCGTTGCTGGAGGCTCGCGAATTGTCGGCGGTCGAGCTGCTCGAGTCGTGCCTGGCGCGGGCCGACGACACCGACATTGCGGTGAATGCACTCGTGGTTCGCGACGACGTCGCAGCGAGATCGAGGGCGCAGGCGATCGACGATGCCCGCGCCCGCGGGGAACCGCTGGGATCGCTGGCAGGTCTGCCGGTGGCCGTCAAGGACATCCAGGCCACTGCCGGGTTGACCACCACCTACGGCGCGGTGCCGTTTGCCGACAACGTGCCCGATGCTGACGACGGCATCGTGGCGCGTGTCCGGGCCGCCGGGGCGGTCATCATCGGCAAGACCAACACGCCCGAGCTGAGCATCGGCGCCAACACCGTCAACCGGCTGTTCGGCGCCACCGGCAACCCATTCGACCCGTCGCTGACATGCGGTGGCAGCTCCGGCGGCTCTGCGGTGGCGCTGTCCTGCGGGATGGCGCCGCTGGCAACCGGATCCGACCACGGCGGCAGCCTGCGCATCCCGGCTTCGTACTGCGGGGTCGTCGCCCACCGCTCTACGCCCGGCACGGTGGCTCACGACGAGCGCACGATCGGCCGCACCAACTACAGCGTGCAGGGACCGATGGCCCGCACCGTCGCTGACGCGGCGTTGCTGCTGTCGGTGATCGCCGGGCGCGATCGCGATGCCCGGCGCGATCCCATGGCGTTCCCACTCGATGCCGCCGCGTTCGCCGATCTGCCGAACGTCGACGTGACGTCGTTGCGCGTGGGGGTCAGCGCCGACCTGGGGGGGTTGCTGGTATCTGATGCTGTCCGGACAGTCTTCGCCGACCGCGTCGCGCGGCTCGCGGGCATCGTCGCCGCGGTCACTGAGGCCGACGTCGATCTCAGCGATGCACTCGATGTGGATTGGCAGCTTCGCTCGGACATCTTCGCCACCAACTACCACCGCAGCATTCACAAGTTCGACCCGGATGCGGCTGGGTCCGACGGCGGCTTCAACCCCAATATCCGCGCCACCTACGACGAGGCGCTGAACACCACGGTGCTCGACATCGCCAAGGCGCGGCGGCGCCAGGTCGAGCTGTACCGCGCCACCGATGCGCTGTTCGACACGTTCGATGTGCTGGTCTGCCCTGGAGTCAGCGTGCCGCCGTTCGACTGGCACCAGCTCTTCCCGGCCGAGATCGACGGTCAACCAGTGCGCAACTACATGGCATGGCTCGGACTGTCCGCGGCGCTCACGGTCGTCGGCCACCCCACCACGGCATTGCCCTGCGGCCTGGACGGGCAGGGCACGCCGTTCGGCCTGCAGATCGTCGGCCCCAGCTACAGCGACCGGCGGTTGCTGGGGACCGCCGCAGCGCTGGAGGCAGCGTTCGCCGCCGACCGGGTGATGGCACGCCCGATGCCTGACGTGGGCTGGCTCAGCACGCTCGAGACTGCCTGCCGCGCCGAGGGCAAGCTCGTTCACGCATCCGCACCGCCTCAGCAGGGCACCGCCGGCGACTCACGCCACTAGGGGCCGGCCAGCAGCGGTTACCCGCAGGGTCGCTTCCACAAAGAGCTCACGGCCGTTGCTCGGTGCCGTGCGAGTCCGAAAATCCACGGTGACCTCCGCATCGTGAGCGCCCGCGACCGCTGCCTCGGCCTTGGCGGCTTCGACTGCTTGTGCCGTCGCCCATTCCCGAGCCTCGTCGAGGCTGTGCCAAATCGGAGGATCGTCTCCCCAGTGGGCCCGGTAGCTGCCGCGACGTGGCGCGGTCACCGTGATCTGCTTGGTGATGCGGACCGGTGCCACGGCTGCACCGACCGCGTTGGCCACCTGGGCATGGGCCGGGACGGCTGCCGTCGTGCCGAGCAGGGCCGCGATGAGCGGGGCGTAGGTGGGGGCCGGGGCCCCGATCGCAACAATCGGGTTCCTCGCGCCGGCATCGAGGTGTGCCAGTAGAACGCGATTGGGCGGAATCGGTGTGGCATCCGGCGCGATCGGGACGCCAGATGACTCGCTGGAATCGAGCAAGCCCCACAGCGGATTGACATCGCCGGGTGCTGCATCTTCGGGAGTTGCATCGTTGGGTGCTGCATCGTTGGATTCAGGGGCAGCGGGACGGTCGAGGGCGCGTTGGCGCCGGTCCAGAGCTGCCTGCGCAAGTGGCCGCCCGATCTCGCTTGGGGCAATGCCGTCCGCGCCCAATGCCACGCCGAGCAGTGCTTCGGCGGTGCCGCGCAGCGCGACGCGCATGACCCGCCGGCTCAGATCGACGGCACCGGTGCCGACATCAACGCCGTAGCGATCGCGCTGGCGGCTGAACAACTCAGCGCCGGCGCTGGCTGCTGAGGCGTCGCCCACGGTGTCGGCGTCGATTAATCCGAGCACGACACAGGCGTCGGTCGGCGTCAGCGCGGCGCGTCGCACTAAACCGCTGCGTTCGAGGCGCTCGAGGGCTCCGCGCCAGCGAGCTGACCGCTTGAGTTCGGTGAGGGGCAGTGCCCCGCCCGCGCCGTCGACCAGCCGCAGGATCTGGTCGTCGAGCCGCATCTGAGGGGAGTCGGGCGGGCCCGTGCCCGTGAGGAACCCAGCCGCCGCCCCGCTCGCTGCGCGCAGCAGCAGCTGCCCGAACTCGGCCAGGGGCCGTTCTGCCTCCAGCTGGCGCCGCAGCATCGGCACGACCACATCGGGATGCCGCTGGGCGGCAACGCACAGCGGCACCACCCTGCGAGGTCCGACGGAAAGTTCGCCGCGGCCGCCGTCGGGTGGGATCCGGATCTCGCTGTCGCCGCCCAGGCCTACGGTCACGGTCGGCAGGGCGCTCACCATCGTGGCGTGACCGCCGACGGTAGCCGTGTCGGCATCGTCGCTGCCGTCCGCGGCAACGACGGCGCCGCTGCGGATCGCTGCGATGTCGGTGGTGGTGCCACCGATGTCGACGATCAGCCCCCCGGCGTCGAACATCTCCTGGCCCACCGCCGAAGATCCCGCCAAGTGGCGAGCACCGATGACACTGGCCGCAGGTCCCGACAGCACCGTCTCGATCGGGCGCTCAGTCACGAATCTCGACGAGACGAGCGAGCCGTCCCCCCGGACCACCATGAGCCGGGCGTCGAGATGCAGCGACTCCATTGCTGCCCGGATGGCCTCCGTGAAGCGGGCAGTGACCGAGATGAGCTGAGCGTTGAGCAGCGTTGTGACCGCCCGGCGAGGACCGCCGAGTCGCGGGGACAGCTCATGGCTGCACGTCACGGGCTTGCCCGTGCGCTGCGCAATGGCGTCGCGAGCCTGCAACTCGTGGGCGGCATTGCGCACGCTGAACTGCGCCGCGACGGCGTATGCCTCGACCCCCCCATCGATGCTGTCGAGTGCCCTTCCGAGCTCATCGAGATCGAGCGGGTCGCGTTCATCGCCATGAGCGCTGTGCCCACCGCCCACCACGACGACTGGCGCCGAAGCGAGGCTGCCGGTCAGCCGATTGTGCCCATCGACCGAGTCGGGGGCCTCAGGGGCGTCGGCTCGAACGATCCGCGGACCGAGCGTGCGCGCATGCAGTCCGACGCGCGCCAGCACCTCGGGCTCGAAGCCGATGGCCACCAATCCGGCAGGTCTCGCAGCGCCCTCGACGAGCGCGTTGGTTGCCAGCGTCGTGGAAACCGCCACCAACCCGATGTCTGCGGCGCTGACGGTGCCGGTTCGCGCGTTCTGCGAACCGCTGCTGCCCTCCAGCACGCTGCTCATCGCTTCGACGACGCAGCCGTAGAGATCTTCGTGCCGTGTCGGTGTCTTGGCCGTCGCCACCACCCGATCGGAGTCGTGGTCGTACACGACGGCGTCGGTGAACGTGCCGCCGGTGTCTATTCCCAGACAGAAACGGCCTGGCGGCGTCCGGAGCGGCGCTGTCACCGCCGCCAGTGTGCCAGCGCACGGCGGCCGAGAGTGGCGACGAGCGTGCCGAGCGGTTCAACGAGTGGACTCGGCCGCCCGTATCGGTGAGACTGCACGGTGGTGCGCCGCTGCGTCCGCTGCGAGCCGGCGGCGGCTGTCCGAAGAACACAGTTGCAGCTCCACGAGGAGGAACCGATGGGCGTCAAGTCAGTCAACGAGATGGTTGCCGAGGCCAAGACCCGTATCGACAACATCTCGCCGGCAGAGGCACACCGTCGTGTCACCGAAGAGGGTGCGCTGATCGTGGACATACGCGATGTCCGTGAGCTCCAGCGAGACGGTGCCATCGTGGGCTCCACTCATGCGCCGCGCGGCATGCTCGAGTTCTGGGTGTCGCCTGATTCCCCGTACACCAAGGCAGAGTTCCAAGAAGGGCGCGAGCTCATCCTGAGCTGCGCAGCCGGGGGAAGGTCTGCTCTGTCTGCGGACACGCTGCAGGACATGGGGGTGGCCAAGGTCAGCCATATCGAGACCGGCTTCGCCGGCTGGAGAGCTGACGGGTTCGCGGTCACCGACTACGACACGTTCCGGTCGCAGCGCTGACCGCGCCGGTCGACCGGACCGCCGACCCCGCCAAGCCGAGCGAGCAACGCACTGTGAGTCAGACTGACGCGCCCCAAGCAGGAGACGCCGATACCCCCAAGCAGCTCACCGGCTATTGCGAGCCGTGGTCGCTGCGCGCCGGCGAAACCGTGCGCCTGTTGGCATCGAGCCACCAGCCCGGCCGAGCAGACATCGACATCACTCGAATCGTGTGCGGCGACCCAACCCGCTACGGACCCGGCTTCGACGAGCGCCCAGCGCCGTCAGCCGGCAACTGGTCGGTGACGCTCGACGAGCAGCCGCTCGTGCCTGGCTCGTACGGGGTCGCGGCAGTTGGCGGCGTGCCCAGCGTCAGCCGTCTCGGTCTGCGGGTGTGGATGATGCCAACCCTGCTGGATGGGCCGCAGCGCGTTGCGACGCTGTGTGCGCAGACCGCAGGCGCGTCGGCGAGTTCTGCAGCAGAGGCACTGCGTCTTGACCTCTCCGAGGGACGCGCCGTTGTGTCGACCTCAGCACACGGCCAACAAGTCCAGTTGGTTGTTGACGATCGGCCGCTGACTCGCAACCGCTGGTACTTGCTTGATGCCGAACTGGACCTCGATGCCGGAACCCTGAGCGCCGCGGTGACCACGGCGCGGTCGGACTCACCTGGGCGCGATGCGCTTGAAGGAAGCCGGTTGAGCGACCTGCCGATGCCGATGCTGGAGGCTGAGCTCATCGAGTCTGCACATGACGGTGCGCCCCGGCACGGCACTGGCGGCACAGCGAGCCTCGGGATGCCGGCGGTCACCGACGCCCTCGCGCCGGTCACGCTGTGGCTCGCAGCGGGGCCTGGAGGCGAGCGATTCGACGGACGTCTCGCGCAGCCGACGCTTCGGACCGGCGATGGCACCGTTTCATGGGATCTCTCCGCCGACATGGCGGGACGCACGGTGCCCGCTGATGATCCTTCCTGCGGGCCGATCGTCCTGCATCAGTTGCCGGCGCGAGCGATCACGGGGCCTGCGTGGGACGGCACGGCACATCGGTGGGCGGACAACCCGTCCCACTTCGACGCGGTCCACTTCCATCGAGACGATCTGTACGACGCGGGCTGGCAAGCCACCGTTGAGGCGACGCTGCCGGACGACTTGCCGAGCGGCATCTACGCCTTCCGTGTGTGCAGCGACGCCGGTGAGGATCGCGTGCCGTTCTTCGTCCGCCCTGCGTCGGGGGAGCGCACTGCCGACGTGGCCCTGCTGATGCCGACGGCCACGTATATGGCCTACGCCAACCACCGGATGCTCTTCGAGGGCGCCGACTTCATCCCGACCAAGACGCGCCTGCGGCCCGAGCACGCGTATATCCGGGATCATCCCGAACTCGGCCTCAGCCACTACGAGAAGCACCCGGACAGCAGCGGCGTCATGTTCAGCTCGCGGCGCCGACCGGTCCTGAACCTGCGCCCCGGCGCGGACGGCTGGAACTTCACGCCCGACACCGACATCAACGCATTCCTGGAGCATCTCGAAATCGGCCACGACATCGTCACCGATGAGGACCTGCATTTCGAGGGCGTCGACGCCATCGCGCCATACCGCGTGCTGGTGACCGGCAGCCACCCGGAGTACTGGTCGACAGCCATGCTGGACGCACTGGCCGAGTGGCAGCGCAATGGCGGTCGGCTCATGTACCTGGGCGGCAACGGCTTCTACTGGAGGGTGGCATTCAGCGATGACTGGCCGGGCGCCATGGAGCTGCGCCGGGCCGAGGACGGTGTGCGCAATTGGCAGACCGGGCCGGGGGAGAGCTATCACGCTTGGAGCGGCGAGTACGGCGGGATGTGGCGGCGCCAAGGGCGAGCGCCCAACGAGATCTGCGGCATCGGCTTCGCCGCGCAGGGATTCGACAAGGCCACCTACTTCGTGCGCGATCCGGCAGTAGACAGCTCGCGCGCAGCGTGGATCCTCGACGGGGTTCCCGACGAGCGCATTGGCACATCCGGGCTGGGCGGCGGCGCCGCCGGCCAGGAGCTGGATCGCTACGACGTGCGGCTGGGATCGCCCGAACACGCCGTGATGCTGGCCTCGGCCACCACGTTCGGGCCCGACATGCTGCGCACAAAGGAAGAGTTCGAAGGCTCGGTGGACTTCCCGACGCCCGATCCCATGGTGCGCGCTGACATGGTGTTCTACGAGACGCCGAACGGCGGAGCGGTGTTCTCGGTGGGCTCGATCTCCTGGTTCGGCGCGCTAGCCCGCGACGGCTACGACAACGACATCGCGCGCATCACGGCCAACGTGGTGCGGCGCTTCGCCGACCCTGAGCCCTTCCCGCCGCCAATTGCATGAGCGGCTGCGCGGGGCGGTCGGTCAGCCGTCCTTGCGTACCTCGGAGATGAGCTCGCTCACCCGATTCGCCGCCGGGGCGTAGTCGGGATCGACCTCTGGGCCCGGAACGAACTCCGGCACTTCGACGCGTTCGGGACCGGACGGCGGTGCTGGCCGCGCCGGCGCGGCTGCCGGTGCAGCTGCAGCGGGTTCGGCCGCAGGGGCCGGGGCCGGCTCGGCATCACCGCGCCCAGCGGCTGGAGCCGGACTCTCCGCGGCCGGGGCGGGACTGCTCTCCGGGGCCGGGACGCCGGTTGCCTCGCGTGCGGATTTGGAACGGGCGAGTATTGCGGCGAGTCGGGGATCAGCTCCTCCGTCCTCGGCGGCCGGCTCCTCGGGCGTGGTCGCCTCCGCGGGGGGTTCTGCTGCCGGCTCGTCGGTGCTCGCTGCCGGCAGCCCTCGCGATTCAGCAGCCGCGGCACGGGCTTCGGCTATACGCGCTCGCTCCTGGGCGGCTTCGATTTCCTCTCGCGCTCTGCGGGCCAGGAACTGCGGCCATTCATCCTCGGGCACCAGCTTGCTGTGGGCCACCGAGATGACTTCGACGTCGTTGTCGAAGCGCACGCGGTAGCGCTTGATGGCGAAGCCGAGGCCGCGACCGCACTTGCCTGGCGTGCCTTCTGGGACGCCGGGAAGGTCTTCGTTGACTACTACCCGGGTGCCGCGCCTGTATTCGCTCATGACCCGGTTCCGCTGACGCTCGCGCTCATCGTTGCGGGAGCGTACCGGCGAATGAGGCCAGCTTCACCGGCACCCGTCGTAGATTCAGGGGGCGTGAGCGAGCGGACAGCGTTGGTGGTGGGCGGCACCGGTCCAACCGGACCCCACGTGGTCAAGGGCCTGCTGGAGCGCGGCTACCGCGTGACGATCCTGCACACGGGACGCCATGAGGCCGATGAGATCACCGATCTCGTCGAGCACATCCACACCGATCCGTTCGATGCCGATCGGTTCGCTGCTGCCATCGGGTCGGCCACGTACGACCTGTCGGTGATCATGTACGGGCGGCTGCGCGAGATCGCCCGGGTGATGGCCGGCCGCGTGTCCAAGTTCGTGAGCATCGGCGGCTTCCCCGTTTACAGCGGCTGGGGCGACGCCGATGCGCTGTGGCCGGCCGGCATGCGAGTGCCGACGCGCGAGCACGACCGTCTGGTCTCCGACGAGCCGCCCGAGTTTCGCGTCAACAACAAGGTGCGCCAGATCGCCAACACGGAGCTCGTCGTATTCAGCGAGCACCCCACGGCGTCGCATCTCCGGTACCCGTGGATCTACGGCCCCGGTCAGATCAGCCCGCGCGAGTGGAAGATCGTGCGCCGCGTGCTCGATGGCCGCACGCGCATCGTGCTGCCCGATGGCGGGGTGACGTTGCAGGCCTCCGCCGACGCCCGCAATGCCGCGGCGATGGTGCTGGCAACGGTCGATGCCGGCGCACGGTCGTCCGGCGAGGCGTACAACGTGTCCGACGAATGGACGCCCACGCTGCTGCAGTGGGTGGAGATCATCGCTGCGGCGCTCGGCCACAGCTTCGAGATCGTGTCGATCCCGTGGGAACACGCAGCCGTATCGCACCATCTCACGCAGCGCAGCACGCCACATCACCGCGTCATCAACTGCGACAAGGCGATCTACCAGCTCGGCTATCGCGATGTCGTGGATCCGGTGGACGGGCTCAGCGACACGGCTCGCTGGCTCGCCCGTCCCGAGAATCACCCCGAGCCCGGCGGGGCTATGGAGCGCTCGATCGTCGACCGCTTCGACTATGAGGCCGAAGATCGGCTGATGGACGCATGGCAGGCCGCCATCGCCCGCGACGACATCGCCTCTGCCGCAGCTGCGGCAGATCCCGGATTCTTCGATCGCTATGCCGCCGAATTCGACGACCGCCCCGGCGCCGGCAAAGGGTGGACCTCCGTCAGCCGCTCCGGCTGAGCGTCAGGCACCACCAGCCGTTCAGGCTGATCAGTCGCGGCTGTCGGGGGCGAGTTCGACCTCGGTGGCTTTGACTGAGACCCACAGGGTGGTGCCGGGTCGGATCAGAAGCTCGTGAGCGGCTCCTGGCGTGATGTCGGCCGTGAGCGGCAACGGAGAGCCGAGCAGCACACGGGTGATGTCACCCAGTGGCTCGACAGCTTCGGCGGTTGTGCGCCAGACGTTGCGGGGGCTGCCGCTGGGCCGCTCCCGATGCAGGGCAATCGCCCGCGGGTGGATCGTGGCCAAGACCGCCCCGAACATCGATGTGTCCGCAGCGTGCAGCACCACAGCCGGGCGGCGGCCGGCTGGCGACGGTGTCGGGTCGTCGGTCGTCACGGTGATCTCGCCGTCGCGGGCGGTGCCGCGCACCAAATTGATGCCCGACAGGTCGGCGGCATATGCGGTCGCCGGCGCGCGTCGCAGCTCTTCGGGCGTTCCCGATTGGGTGAGGCGACCGTTCTCAAGGATGTGCACACGATCAGCCAGCACGAACGCGTCGGTGGGATCGTGGGTGATCAGCAGACGGGGCACATCGCCAGCGCCGTTGGGCGGGGCCGCAGGCGACGCGCTGCCGCCGTTGCGACCGCTGCTCAGGTGCGATGCCAGGTTGCGCCGCAGCCGGTTGCGGGCGGTGACGTCCAACGAGCCCAGCGGTTCATCGGCAACTAGCAGGTCCGGCTCGCAGGCGAGAGCCCGGGCGAGCGCCACCCGTTGGCGCTGGCCGCCTGACAGCGCACGCGGCCGTCGATGGCCAAGATCGCCGAGGTCCATGGCATTCAGCCAGTCCTGCGCCCGCTCGCGAGCAGGGGCTCGACGCATGCCGCGAGATGTCAGCCCGAACGCCACGTTGTCGAGCGCGTTGAGATGCCGGAATAGCACTTGGTCTTGGAACACCACGCCGATGCGGCGACCTTCGGGCGGAACGAAGACACTGGCGGCGGGATCGTCCAGAACCCGTCCGGCGAGGCGCACCACGCCGCCGTCCAACGGCAGCAACCCGGCGATCGCGGCCACGATCGTGGACTTGCCGGCGCCGTTGGGTCCGAGCAGGGCAGCGGTTTCGCCTGCTTCGACGCTCAGCGACACGTCCAGATCGAAATCGCCGCGCCGCAGCCGGATGTCGGCCTCCAAGCCGCTGGCCGTCGTGCTCATGGCGCCAGTGTTCATCGGCTCGGGTTCATCGGCTCGGCCACCAACGGTCCCGCAGGGCGATCAGCAAGCCCAGCGACAGTGCGACGAGCACCAGGCTGATAGCCACCGCCGCATCCCGGTTCGACTCCAGCGCCACGAACACTGCCAGCGGCAGCGTTTGCGTCCTTCCGCCGAGACTGCCTGCGAACGTGACAGTTGCGCCGAACTCGCCCAGGGCCCGCGCCCAGGCCACCACCACAGCGACGCCCAGCGCCGGCCCGATCATGGGAAGCGTCACCCGCCACAGCACGCGCAGCCGCGACGCGCCCAGTGAGGCTGCTGCGTTCTCGTAGCGACGGTCGAGATTCCGTAGCGCGCCCTCGACGGTCAGGATCACGAGCGGGGTGGCCACAAAGGCGTTCGCCAGGATGACCCCCCAGATCGAGTAGGGCAGCAGCAGACCGGTGGCGTCGTGGAGCGGCCCGCCGACAACACCGCGCCGCCCGAGTGCGAACAGCAACGCGGCGCCGCCCACCACCGGCGGCAGCACCATCGGCAGCGTCACGAGCGCCCGCACCACCGAGCGGCCCGGGAATGACACTCGCGCGAGCACCCATGCGAGCGGCACGCCCACTAGCACGGCGACCGCCGCAGCAGCGATCGAGGACACCACCGAGAGCACAGCCGCGTCCACCACGAACCGGCTCGACAGGTGCGTCCACAACCCTGTCCAAGGCGTTCGAGCAGCGAGTCCGACAACCGGCAGGGCGAACAGCACCACACCCACTGCGGCGAGCACCGCGACCGGCCATGGCGGCAAGTCACTCGGCGTCCGCCGCGCTGCGCTGTCGCCGCTCTCGCTTGTTGCAGTCGATGCGTCGGTCATGGCACGACGAATCCAAAATCAGCGAGCACGCGGCGTGCCGCGTCCGTCCTCATGAATGCGACAAAGGCCGTGGCTGCTGCAGGATTGGGCGCATCTGACAGCACGGCGGCAGCGTATGACGCCTGAGGTGCCGTCCCGGCTGTCCAGCCCAAGCTCACGATTGCACCGCCGTGCGAGCCGCTTTGCCTATTCGAGGCCGTATCGGTTGCGTACACCACGGCGGCGTCAAGCTCGCCGGCAGCAAGCTTGGTCGTCAGGACGCGCACGTTCGGCTCGTCAGAGTCGGGCACGGGTTCGATCTCCGCCCGCGCCAGACCTTTTCGAGCCAGCGCGCCGCAGGGAACCTCGGGCGCGCACAGCCCGATCAGCAGCTCGGGCCGGGCCAGGTCGGCGAGCGATGTCACCCCGGCCTCGTTGCCGGCCGGCACGGCCAGCACTAGCGAGTTGCGAGCCACCACGACCGGCGCGTGTGCCAGCCCGACCTCGTCGCGAACGGCGTCGAGATGGACAGGGTCCGCGGGGACGAACACATCGGCGGGAGCGCCGGCAAGCACTTGCTCTCGCAATGCTGAGCTCCCGGCCCCTGCGATCTGCAGGTCCAGACCGGGATGGAGCAGTTCGAACTCACCGGCGAGCACCTCGGCAACCGGCAGCAGCGAGGCCGCTACGAGGACGTGCAGGTCGCCGCCGAGTTCGTCGTCGCTGGACCGAGCCGTGTCGCCGTCGCGTCCCGAGGTACATCCGGTTGCCAACTGCATCACCGCCAAGGGCAGCAGCACGAGCGCCGCAGCGAGACGCACCGCAGCCCCGCGATTCCCCCTACGGCGATCACCCATAGTTGCGCCAGTGTGCCCGGCATACAGGGTCGCTGAGCTCGGGCCTATGGTTCCGGGCATGGCTACGACGCTCGATTGGTACGGGTGCGCCACCTTCCGGTTGCGCACGGCCGGCCTCACGATCTTTCTCGACGCTTACATCGACCGCGCAGACAACGCCGCGGGCCCGGGCCTGTCGGCCGACGACGTCACCGAGGCCGACTGGGTGCTCGTGGGTCATTCCCACTTCGATCACCTCTACGGGGCGGAGCGCATCGTGGCCAACACCGATGCCACCTTGATCGCGTCCTATGAGTCGGTCCGGGTGATGGCGGAGGCGGGCGTTCCCGAAGAGCGGATGATCTGCGTGGCCGGCGGCGAGACCGTGGATCTCGCTCGGGAAGATCGGGGAGCGGGAGTGCGGGTGTCGGTGTATCCGAGCCAGCACTCCTGCGTCTGGTCGCACACCCAGATGGACCAGCCCGACCATGTCTGCCTGGGCGACCTCGGCGTGACCTGGCAGGAGCAGCAGGAACGCTTCGCCGAGCTGATGAAGTATCTGGCGACGGAGGTCGAGGCCGACACCAGCGCCCACATCGCCGCGTCCGCTGCCGGCCACAGCGACCGGGGCGACGGGGGAGCGCTGCTGTTCCTGATCGAGGCGCCGGATGGCTCGGTGCTGTTCCAGGACACCTCGGGACACTGGTCCGGCGTGATGCGCGACCTCCGCCCCGACGTGGCGATCCTTGCGGCGGCCGGACGTGGCAACATCGACGGCGAGCCCATCCAGGGCTCGCTGGCCCAGTTCATCGGCCGCCAAGCCGACCTGCTGCGGCCCCGCAAGGTCATCCTGGGGCACCACGACAACTGGCTGCCGGGATTCTCGGTGCCGACCGACACGTCGTCCATTGCGGCCGAGCTGACCCGCGTCACGCCAGGCGCCGAATTCCTCGAACCCGGATACATGGAAGCTACGCCGATCCTGCCGTAATCGAGATCCGCTGCCGACCTCGCAACGTCCATACGGATCATTCGCTAGCGAGCGCGTATTGGCTGCCAGCGGCGGTAGGTGGCGCAGCGCCACAGCCATTCGACGGGGCCGAAGGCGAAGCGATCCAGCCAGGCCTTCGACCACCACAGTTGCACCGCCCATACGGCCACCACGAACACGGCGATGCCGCCGCGGCCCAGCTCCAGATCGTCCAGCAGAGCGCCCAGCACGAGCAAGCCAAGTGCGGTCTGGGTGAGGTAGTTGGTGAGTGCCATGCGTCCTGCAGCACAAATGCGCTGTCGCAAGCCCCTGTCCCTCGCCGCATTCCACAGCGCGATCAGGCTGAGGTAGCCCAGGCACAGCGGCATGGTGGCCAGCGTGTTGGGGATGGTGCCTGCGACGGCCCAGTCGATATCGAAGCCCGTGGCGGCCATCAGGGCGAATCCGGCAGCGGACAGCGGCAGCCCGACGCCGAGGCCCCATGCCGCCATGCGGCGGTAGAACGACGGTGCCCGGTTGCCGCTGATGACACCCGTCCGGTAGAGCGCCACGCCGATGAGCATGGCGCCTAAGGCTCTGCCGAAGTAGTCCGCCAGGAACCAGGTCCCGATGACGCCGTAGTAGTCGCCGTAGTGCCAGAAGTCGATGAGCACGCTGGAGAAGCTGCGCAGCGACGACTGCACGAACCACGAGATGACTGCCACTGCGACATAGCACCCGCCGCCGAGTGCGAGCAGCACCTTGGGGGGCAGGCGCCGCAGTGCGAGCACGACCGGCGCGCACAAGGCATAGGCGAACAGCACGTCGCCGTCCCAGAACGACAGGTGCACGATGCCGATGCCCAGTAGCAGCGCGTTGCGCCACAGGCTCAGCAGCACGCTGCGCCGGCCCTTCGCTGTGGCACGCTCGGCGAACAGCACGACGCCGGCGCCGAACAGCATCGAGAACAGGCCCATGAACTTCTGGTCGGCGAAGATCTCTCCGGCGCCGCCGACGAGCCAGTCGAGCCATGTCCGTGAGCCGGCCGCGTCGAGGTTGGCGTAGGCGGCCGCGGGCAGACCGAATGCCACGGCATTCATCGTCAATATCCCGAGCACGGCCATGCCGCGCACCGCGTCGAGTGTCGTGATGCGTTCAGCGGCCCGCGTTGCCAGGGGACCCGACGTCATGGCAGTCGGGCGAGGACTGCGGGCTCGCGGGCCGGCAGCGACCTCAGTCGAAGGTGATGACGGTTCGGTTGGATTCGCCGGCCTTCATCCAGCCGTAGCCCTCGTTGATCTGTTCGAGATCGATGCGTGCCGAGATCATTTCATCGAGCATGAGGCGGCCATCGAGGTAGAGGTCGATCATCATCGGGATGTCGCTGCGGAACTGGTTCGAGCCCATCATCGAGCCCTGCAGCTTCTTCTCCGCCAGGAAGTCGATGCCGCGCAGCTCGACCTTGGTCTTCGACGGCACCATGCCGATCACGGTGGCGGTGCCGCCGATGTCGAGCATGTTGAACGCTTGCTGCACGGTCTCGGCCAAGCCGATGGCTTCGAAGCTGTACTCCACGCCGCCCTTGGTCATGTCCTTCACGGCGGTCACCACGTCGTCTACCTCGGCGGCATTGACGGTGTCGGTGGCGCCCATCTGGCGGGCGGTCTCGAGCTTCGTCTCGGTCATGTCCACCGCAATGATCCGACCGGCGCCTGCCACACGGGCGCCTTGCACGGCCGACAGGCCGATGCCCCCGCAGCCGATCACGCACACCACGCTGCCCACGCCGACGCCTGCGGTGTTCACTGCCGCGCCGAAGCCCGTCGTGACGCCGCAGCCGATCAGGCACGCCCGGTCGAGCGGCATGTCGGGCCGCACCTTCACCACGGCGTTCTGGTGCACCAGCATCTGCTCGGCGAAACCGCCGAGCCGAGCCATCTGGCCAACCTCGGTGCTGTCGTCACGCTCGAGCCGGGCCGCGGCGCCCTTGGCCCGCGAGGTGGCCCGAATATTGGTGCAGCGGTGCGGGTTGCCCGACAGGCAGCGGTGGCATTGGCCGCAGAAAATCGATAGGCACGCCACCACGTGGTCGCCGGGCTTCACGTAGCTCACGTCGCTGCCCACAGCCTCCACCACACCGGCCGACTCGTGGCCCATCACCAGCGGGAGCGGCGTGCGGAACAGGCCCTCCATGAAGTGCAGGTCGCTGTGGCACAGCCCCGCGCCCTTGGTCTGGATGAGCACCTCCTGCGGCCCCGGCGCATCGATGCGCAAGTCCTCGATCTCCAGGTCGCCCGGCTGGTGCGGTAGCGTCGATTCCAGCGGGACACGGCCGTCGAGGGGGAGTCATGGCGAATGAGCACGGCTACTTGCCGAAGGTGACCGAGCTAGACGACAAGCAGCAACGCCGCTTGGACACGTGGTACGCGAAGGCCTACACCGACGACAACCTGTTCCGCACGCTGGCTGCGGACGAGACCACCATCGACCTGTTCCTCGGCTGGGTCGGAGCCGTGTACGGCGGCCATCCCGACGAGGACCCCGGTGCGCTCGACCGGCACATGATCGAGCTGTGCCGCATCCGGATGGCCAACCGGAACGAGTGCTTCCACTGAAGCCTCGTCAAGAGCGCATCGTTGGTGCGCACCGGACTGACCGACGAGGTCATCGCCCAGCTCGTCGACTACGAGGCATCGGAGCTGCCCGAGTCGTGGAAGGCCGCGCTTGCACTGTGTGATCGGCTCTCAGGCTTCGAACACCGCGGGATCATCCCGCCGGAGCTGTATGAGCGGCTGAGCGATCACTTCAACCCCCAGCAGATACTGCGCCTCGGTGCGCTGCTTGCCTCCGCGAGCGGGTGGCACCGGATGATCGAAGCGTTCGGCATCCGGCCCGACCACTACCGGGCCGACCGGGACGCTCCCTGGGCCGCGGCTGCAGATTGACCTCGCGAGCCGTCGCCTAGCTTCGATCTGGTGAGCGAACAGGCAACGGACGCCGAACCGCTGTCGCCGGGCGACCGGCTCGCCGATGTCGTCGACTTCTTCGGCGTGCAGGCCACCGGTGACGAGCTGCGCTGGCTGCTGCCGATCTCGCCGAACGTTGCCAACTATCTCGGCGTGATGCACGGCGGCTGCGCTCTTGCCGCGGTCACCGCTGCCGCCGAGACATGGAGCGAGCGGCCGCTCGCAGCGGCTTCGGCACAGTTCATGGCCCGTGTCCCGCTCGGCGGCAGCGCTGAGGTCACCTTCGACATCGGCTCGGCCGGCAAGCGAATGACGCAGGTGCTCGCCCAGGTCACCGATGCGGCCGACGGCCGTGTGCTGATGCGAGCGCTGCTGGCACTGGGCGGTCGCCGGCTCGGCATCGATCAGGACTGGGGGCAGCCGCCCGACGTTCCGGGGCCAGATGAGTGGCGACGTCGAACTGTGCCGGACAACGCCGTTGCATCGTTCAGCACTGACGCCGACATCCGGTTCGGTCCGCACAGCGCCGGCGATCGGCGGATCCTCTGCTGGGCGCGGCTCGCCGGCACGCTGGCCTCCACGCGCCAGGGCCTGATAGCGCTGGCAGACACGCTCGCGACGGGGATGCACCGCAGCCTTGGCCTGCGGTGGCGTGGCGGCAGCATCGACAACACCGTGCGCATCGCCGGGAATGCCGACTGCGAGTGGGTGCTGCTGGATATCGAGACCGACGGATTCCACAACGCTGTCGGCCACGGCGTCGTGCGGATGTACACGCCCGACGGCAGGTTGCTGGCCACCGGGAACCAGTCGTTCGCTGTGGCGCGGGTGTCCGGGCCCGCAGAAGGCCTTCGGACGTAGTCAGCACTAGCTTTCGGCTGCGTGAGCGCCGAAGCTGCCACGAGCGACGCCGCGCCGCAGGACCCGCACGTCGGCGAGGTGATCGAGTTCTTCGGCCTCCAGTCGACTGCCGAAGAGCTGCGCTGGCTGCTGCCGGTCACCTACGACGTAGCCGGTGCCACTGGCACGCTGCATGGCGGGTGCGCGCTCGCGGCCGCCGTAGCGGCCCTCGAAAGCGTCACCGGCCGGCCGATGGCCGCTGCATCGGCCCAGTACCTGGCGCGGCTGCCGGTGGGCGGCTGTGCGGCCGTCGCACTCGACATCGGCGCCAGCGGCAACCGGATGACCCAGGCCTCCGCGGAGATCACCGATGCTGTCGATGGACGGGTCATTCTGCGTGCGCTCGTGTCCCTCGGCGGTCGGCAGCTGGGAATCGACCAGACATGGACGACGGCCCCGGACGTGCCGCCTCCGGACTCATGCGAGCCTCGCGGCCCGACCTCGATTGAGGGCCGGTCGTTCACCGATCACGCCGACATCCGGCTCGCCGGGCAGCAGCCGGGCGAGCGCCACGTCCGGTACTGGGCGCGTCTCAACAGCACGCTGGCATCGACAGGGCCGGGCCTGACGGCGCTGGCCGACCTGCTGCCGAGCGGCATGCGCGTCAGCCTCGATGCCGGCTTCAGGGGATCCAGTCTCGACAACACGGTGCGGATCTCCGGCGAGGCCGAGAGCGAATGGGTGCTCTTGGACATCGAATCGGACGCCGTGCACAACGCCATCGGCAACGGCATCGTTCGCATCTATTCCTCCGACGGGGGACTGCTGGCGACGGGCACCCAATCGTTCGCAATCACAAGGATCACGGGCCCGCTGGGCTCGCCGCAGCAATGACGGGTCTACGCACGTGGCTGACCGGGGCACGGCCTCGCACCTGGCCGGCGTCGCTGGTGCCGCCGTTCGTAGGCACTGCAGCGTCCGATGCCGCGGCTAACGGCGGCATCGTGTGGTGGCGAGCCGCTTTCGCGCTGATCGTGTCGCTGTGCATCCAGATTGCTGTCAACTACGCCAACGACTACAGCGACGGAGTGCGGGGCACCGACGTGGCCCGGGTAGGTCCGCAGCGCCTGGTGGCTTCGGGAGCGGCGTCGCCGACCGCAGTGCGGAACGCGGCGTTCGCAGCCTTCGGCGTGGCTGCCGTGTTCGGCATCGTGGTGGCAGCGGCGGTGTCGTGGTGGCTCGTCGTGGCCGGCGGGGCGTCGATGCTCGCGGCGTGGTACTACACCGGCGGCCGGCGCCCGTACGGCTACCGGGGCCTCGGCGAGCTGTTCGTGTTCATCTTCTTCGGGCTGGTGGCGACGGCAGGATCGGCGTTCGTCCAGGACGCCCGCCTCACGATGCTGGGCATTGCTGCCTCGGTCCCGGTGGGCTTGGGCTCCGTGGCCCTGCTCATATCGAACAATCTGCGCGACCTGCCG
Source organism: Candidatus Poriferisodalis multihospitum (assembly GCF_028283155.1). Taxonomy (NCBI): domain Bacteria; kingdom Bacillati; phylum Actinomycetota; class Acidimicrobiia; order Acidimicrobiales; family Candidatus Poriferisodalaceae; genus Candidatus Poriferisodalis; species Candidatus Poriferisodalis multihospitum. The sequence continues at coordinate 23,753 of NZ_JAPYOK010000102.1, forward strand.
ACCGACGCACAGGCCGGCAAGCGCACGCTGGCGGTGCGGATGGGCGACGGGCCGACCCGCGCCATGTACGCGGTGGTCGTAGTGCTGATGGTGTTCTCGCCGATGTATCTGTCGCTGCTGCGACCGTGGACGATGCTGGGACTCGCCGCCATCGCGTTCGCTGTTGCACCCGTTCGCACGGTGGTCCGCGGGGCCACCGGTGCTGCGTTGGTGGTAGTGCTTGCGGCAACCGGCCGTCTGCAGATCGTCGTGGGCGCCCTGCTGACCGTCGGCCTGGCCCTCGGACCATGACATCGGCGACACCCTGCTTCCACCCGTGGCTGTGCCCATGCGATCCGCAATGATGTCCCGATGAGCACAGACGCAGGTTCGGGGGCAGTGCTGGAACATCTCGCCGCGCTGGGCGTGGCCTACGAGGTGGTGGAGTGCGACCCCGACTTCGCCGACACGGCGCAATTCTGCGAGCGCTACGGCTATTCGATGAATGCGTCGGCGAACACCATCTGCGTGGTGGGCAAGTCAGCCGAGCGGCCGATGGCGTGCTGTGTTGTGCTGGCATCGACGCGGCTCGACGTGAACGGTGTGGTGCGGCGGCGGCTGGGCACGCGCAAGGCATCTTTCGCCGACGCCGACGAAACCATCGCACGCACCGGGATGATGATCGGCGGCGTGACACCGTTCGGGCTTCCCGCAGATATCCCGGTCTGGATCGACAGCCGGGTGATGGACTGCACCGAGGTCATCGTGGGCGGCGGCTCTCGGGACTGCAAGATCCTCTGCCCGCCGGCCTCGCTGGCCGCGCTGCCCACAGCCGAGGTCGTCACGGATCTGGCCAAGGCGAATCCGCCGGCCAGCTAAGGGGCGGAACCCTCTCGCGTCGCCGTGATGAGTTGGGCGATGCCGCCGCTCAGCAAGATCCTGTCGAGGGAGCCGAATCCGGCATTGGCGAGTTGGGCCAGCAGCACCGGCGCCTCCGGCAGGTACGCCACGGACTCAGGCAGGTACCGGTAGGCGGACCTGCTGGAGAGCAGGCTGCCCACCGCCGGCACCACCTTGCCGAAATACACCCGGTGACCAGCCCGCAGCAGCGGGTTGGCCGGTTCGGCGACCTCGAGCAGCGCGATCCGGGCGCCAGGCCGGAGCACCCGGGCCAGCTCCGTGAAGAACGGTTCGAGGCTCGTGAAGTTCCGCAGTGCGAAGCCGCACGTCGCGCCGTCCAGCGACGCGCTGCGCACTCCGAGCCTGAGCGCGTCGGAGCGCACCAGGGGTGCAGCCGTGGTAGCCGCCGCGAGCATGCCTGCAGAGAAGTCGACGCCCACGGGCCGCAGACCGGCCGATTCAAGCTCGTTGCACAGGTCGCCGGTTCCGCATGCCACGTCGAGCACGGTTTCTCCGGGTGTCAGGCCGAGGGCCGCCACGGTGCGGCGCCTCCAGCGAGTATCGAGGCGGAACGTCAGCAGCCGGTTCAGCAGGTCATAGCGAGGTGCGATCTCGTCGAACATCTCCTCGACGGCTTGGGCTTTGTCCTCGGGGCTGGGCAGCCGAGTCACGTGAACCAGACACGGCGATGACTGCGGCTCATCGGGTGAAACAGCAGCACCAGCAGCAGCGCGTCGAACATGAGACGCATGATCATGCCCAGCTCGAAGCTCACGCGGACACCCCACCACAGCGTCGCTACTGCCGCGTAGATTGCCGCAGCGGAGCACAGCCAATGGCCCCAACGACGCTCGTTGGCAGTGCCCGCGCCGCCTGCGATGTACCCGCCGGCGAGCAGAACGGTGACGGCCGGCGGAACAATACTGTCGCTCAGATCGGCTGCTGTGCGGTCGCTGGCGAACAGCGAGACGATGCCCTCGAAGATGTCGCGCGCCAGTTGCGAGTCGATGCGTGTGCCGAACAGGAACAGCAGCCCGGCCGAGAAGTAGCACAGCACCACGGCGCTCAGCAGCGTTTGTGGCTGGCTGCGGTTGAGCCACCGCATCTGGTTCACCGGGCAAGTGTGGCACCTGTGCCAGCACGATCCCATCCACGGGGCTGAGCCGCAGCATTAGCCTGCGCCCGGTGAGTGTCGCAGCGAGTGCCGATCCCGTCATCTCGATCGGGGCCGATCAGCATGGCGCGGTCCTAGAGGCCAATGCCGCACACTGGTCGCCCGGCGCATTGGCTGCAGCATTGCGGCTGCAGCTCCGCGACATCTCGGGGCCCCTGTCGGTCTGGATTGATCATCCGGACCACGACGAAGCAGACGGAGCCGACCTCACGCCGGCCGAGACTCGACTCGGGCGCGGGCTCGCAGAGCTTGGCCTGACGTTCGAGCGCGACCTCTACCGCATGGAGCGATCGCTGCCGATGGATCAGCCCAGCGGCATCGAGACGCGTTCGTTCGTGGTCGGCCAGGACGAGCAGGCGTGGGTGGAGGTCAACAACCGGGCGTTCTCCTGGCACCGCGAGCAGGGCGGCTGGACGCTGGCCCAGGTTGCCGAGCGCCAAGCCGAGCCGTGGTTCGACGCCGACGGCTTCCGGGTGTACGACATCGACGGCTACATCGCCGCCTACTGCTGGACCAAGGTGCACACCGATGAGGTCCCGCCGGTCGGCGAGGTGTACGTCATCGCGGTTGACCCGCAGTATCACGGCCGCGGGCTCGGCCGGGCTCTGACGCTGGCCGGCTACGAGCATCTCGCCGATGCAGGCCTGACACGGGCGATGCTCTACGTCGACGCCGACAACACGCCCGCCGTCACGCTCTACCTCGACCTCGGCTTGGAGGTGGCCGTGGTGCGTCGGCTGTTCACCGGCACCGGCCCGCTGAACTCGTAGCAGGCTGAGCAGCCGTGACAGCCCCCGGCGCCGATCCCTCGCTCGGCGATCTGAGCCGCGCGGAACTCGGGGAACTGCTCGACGGCGAGCCGGCCTACCGGCTGGACCAGGTGTGGGACGGCCTGTACCGCCAGCGTCGCCCGCTGTCTGAGCTCACCAATGTGCCCAAGAGCCTGCGACAGGCCATCGGCGAACTGCTGCCGCCCGCGCTGACACTCGTCCGCACCCAGTCGGCAGACCGAGGCACCACCACCAAGCACCTGTGGTCGCTGCGTGACGGCCACCTAGTGGAGTCGGTGCTGATGCGCTACCGGAACCGGACGACGCTGTGCATCAGCAGCCAAGCCGGCTGCGCGATGGCGTGCAGCTTCTGTGCAACAGGCCAGGTGGGATTCGACCGCAACCTGAGCGTGGGCGAGATCGTCGAGCAAGTGCTGGGCACGTTGCAGGAGACAGGCTCAAACGATCGGTCCGCCTCCGGCGGAGCCATCAATATCGTCTTCATGGGCATGGGCGAGCCGCTCGCCAACTACGAGGCGGTGTGGGCAGCGGTGGAGCGGTTCCACGGCGACATGGGCATCGGCGCCAGGCACATCACGGTGTCGACCGTCGGGGTCATTCCCGGCATCGAGCGCCTTGCAGCAGCAGCGCAGCCGGTCAACCTGGCGGTCTCGCTGCATGCCGCCAACGACCGCCTGCGCAACCGCATCGCGCCCATCAATCGCACGTACCCGCTGCGTGATCTGGCGCGCTCGCTGGCCGACTATCGCCGCGCCAAGCGACGGCGCATCAGCTTCGAATGGGCGATGATCGGCGGCGTCAACGACACTGACCGCGACGCGGCCGAGCTAGCTGCGTATGCACGTCCGCTGGCGGCCCACGTCAACCTCATTCCGCTGAATCCCACACCGGGGTACGGCCACGAGCCCTCGCCAGCCGGGCGAATCGAGCACTTCGCCGCCGAGCTGTCGTCCCATGGTGTGAATGCCACCGTGCGCCAGAACCGCGGCACGTCGATCGACGCCGCCTGCGGTCAGTTGCGCGCCGACAAGCTCGTCTCGATTGGCAGACACGGTCGCGGCGCACGCGCTCGGGCGGAGCGCTAGACACTCGCCATGGCCAAGCCGCGATCGCCGAAGGGGCGCGCCCAGCGAACCCACGAGCGGCTCAAGGACGAGTACGAGGCTGTCTGCGAGCTGGAGCATCGCAACCCGTTCGAGCTGCTGGTGGCGACGATCCTGTCTGCGCAGTGCACCGATGCTCGTGTCAATGCCACCGTTCCCGGGGTGTTCGCGAAGTATCCCGACGCCGAGGCGCTGGCTTCCGCCGATCTCGATGACCTCGAGGAGCTGGTGCATCCCACCGGCTTCTTCCGCAGCAAGGCGCGCAACCTGCAGGGAATGGCCCGCCGGCTGCTGGCCGACCACGGCGGCGAGGTGCCGACCAGCCTGAAGGACTTGGTGAAGCTGCCAGGTGTCGGTCGCAAGACCGCCAATGTCATCCGGTCGGTGGCGTTCGACCTGCCGGGGCTGCCGGTGGACACCCATGTCGGCCGCTTGGTGCGGCGCCTCGGCATCACCGCCGAAGAGGATCCGGTCAAGGTAGAGCTGGCCTTGAACCCGATGATCCCCCAGTACGAGCGGGGCGACTTCAGCCTGCGCTTGATCCTGCACGGCAGGCGCGTCTGCTCGTCCCGCAAGCCCGCATGCGACGACTGCGTGCTCAACGACTTCTGCCCGAGCGCCTTCGCGGCCTGAACCGTCACCGACGCCGGCTGTGGTGCGAATGCCAGACCCAAGAGGTGCGACCGAATGACTGAGCCAGCGAATCCCGGCAGCGGCACGGTGCGCAGGTCATCGCACTTCGTGCCTGGCGCGAACGAGCGGATGTTGGAGAAGTCGATCGCGACTGATGCCGACAGCCTCGTGCTGGATCTCGAAGATGCGGTCACACCTGACAACAAGGACAGCGCCCGCACCACGGTCGCAGGCTGGCTGGCCGATGTCGACTTCGGCGCCAAGGAGCGGGTGGTTCGGATCAACCCGCTCGACACCCCGTGGTGCGCTGCCGATGTCGCCGAGACGATGGTGTCGCCGCCAGACGCCTACCTGGTGCCGAAGGTCAACAACGCAGCCGAGGTCGTCGAGCTCGACAGCATGATCGCCCGCTGGGAGCTGGAGCACGGCCACCCGCCCGGCGGCGTGGTGCTGCTGGTGCTGGGAACCGAGACGCCTCAAGGGCTGCTGAACATCGGCGAGCTCGCTCGCCATGACCGGGTGGACGCGCTGAGCTGGGGCGCCGAGGACCTCTCGGCGGCCATGGGCTCGAAGGCCAACCGGGACGCGACGGGGGCGTACCTGCCGGTGTTCGAGTACGCCCGGGTCATGTGCCTGGTGGGCGCCACGGCGTGGGGCAAGCAGCCGCTCGACACGGTGTTCGTGGACTTCCGCGACGACGAGGGGCTGGCCGCCGAGTGCGCCACATCAGCAGCGATGGGATTCACCGGCAAGATCACCATCCACCCCGCCCAGATCGACATCGTCAACGCCGCGTTCACGCCCAGCGAGGCCGAGATGGCCGACGCTCGGGAGCTGCTCGAGGCATTCGCCGAGGCCGAAGCGGCGGGCTTGATGGCCTTCGCTCACAAGGGCCAGATGGTGGATGTGCCGCACCTGACCCGCGCCCGCAAGATCGTGGCGACCGCCGAGGCCATCGCGGCACGCTCCTGAACTCTTCGCAGGAGTGGAGGCAGGCACGGCAACCCTGCTCGTCGCGGTGCGTTGCCGTCGGCGCGCCGTCAGCGCAGCGCTTCGGTGGCCTGGGCCAAGCGACGGCGAGCCATCCGCAGCGAGCGTTCCACCTCGTAGAGCTCCACGCCGACATCCTCGTGCGGCGTGCCCATCAGCTCGTCGGCAGCCTGCGCCACGCGGTTGCCCAGCTCGCCCACAGCCGTCTCGATCGACGACAGCTCCGCAGCACTGATCACCCGCGGCACGCTAGCCATCGCTCGAGCTGCCCAAAATCGCAGCAGTGGCGATCAGGGGCGAAGGTACCCTCGGCGCCGTGCTGGAGCGGCTGGACCTGCGGGGCCTCGGCGATGAATCGGGCGATGCGCTTGCCGGTCTGTTGCCGCGCCCGCAGGCGGGCGACGCGGTGTCGCATGACGCAGTCCGTCGGCTGATTGACGAGGTTCGCAACGGCGGCGACGCTGCTGTGCGGGAGCTCACGGCCCGCTTTGACGGCGTCGATGTCGCTGACACGCTGGTGCCGGTTGCGGAGCTGTCTGCAGCTTGGGATCGGCTGTCGCCTGGCTTGCGCTCGGCGATGGAGACCGCCCACCGGCGCATCTTGGAATTTCACCAATCCGAGGCCGCCATCGGTCATGTCTATGAGCGTGACGGCGTCGCGGTTCGGTCGGTCAACCAGCCGGTGGATCGGGCCGGCATCTATGTGCCGGGTGGCCTGGCTGCCTACCCGTCCACCGTGTTGATGACCGTGCTGGTTGCCCGCGCTGCGGGCGTCGACGACATCGTGCTCTGCTCGCCGCCTGGTCCCGACGGCGACCTCGCCGCACCGGTGCTGGCCGCGGCGCACTTGTGCGGAGTTACTGAGGTACACCGGGTGGGGGGCGTGCAAGCTGTCGCGGCGCTCGCGTACGGCACCGAGACGATCCGGCCCGCCGATGTCGTGGCCGGGCCCGGAAATGCCTGGGTGGCCACCGCCAAACAGCTCGTGGCCAGTGACGTGGGCGTGGCCTCGGCGTTCGCCGGACCTTCGGAAATCGTGGTGATCGCCGACGCGACCTGCCCGCCGGCCGCGGCAGCGACCGACGTGGTGCTGCAAGCCGAGCACGGCCCCGGCGGGCGCGCCTGGCTGGTCACCTGGGACGACGAGTGCGCCGAGGCCGTCTGCAGTGCCATCGGTCAGATCGTCGACCTGTCGCCCCGCCGGGTGGAGACGCTGGCCACGCTGAAGGCTGACGGATTCGTGTGCCTCGTGGATGGGCCAGCGCAGGCTGCCGACGTCGCCAACTTCGTCGCACCCGAGCATCTCCAGCTCATGTGCGAGGGTGCCGAAGATCTCGTCAGCAGCATCCGTCATGCTGGCGCCGTATTCATCGGGCCCTGGGCACCCGCATCGGTCGGCGACTACGTGGCGGGGCCCTCGCATGTGCTGCCCACCGCCGGCACGGCCCGCTTCGCTGGAGCGCTCACCACCGACGACTTCACCAAGCGGATGCACGTTGTGGATGTGTCCGAAGCCGGCTTCGACCAGCTTGCGCCTGCGGTGGCTGAACTGGCCGAGGCCGAGGGCCTGTGGGCGCACGCTGCCTCAGTGTCGCGCCGCAAGGAGTGGACCACCACAGGAGTGCGGCCGTGAAGCCGCCGGTGCGCGACGACCTGCGCCTGCTCGACGGCTACCACTCGCCCCAGATCGACGTCGAGGTACGGCTCAACACCAATGAGGCGCCGGTGGGGCCGCCGCCGGAATTCGCCGACGCCCTCGCTGCGGAGCTGCGCAACGTCGAATGGCACCGCTACCCGGACCGCACGGCCGCTGCCCTGCGGGCCGACCTTGCCGAGCTGGCAAGCACCGAGCCGGAACGCATCTTCGTGGCCAACGGCTCCAACGAGGTGCTGCAAACACTGTGCCTCACCTACGGAGGGGCAGGTCGCAGCGTCGCCACATTCGAGCCCACCTACGCCATGTACGGCCAGATCGCGCGAAGCACCCAATGTGCGCTCGTCGAAGGCGAGCGCCACGCCGACGGCAGCGTGAGCGTGTACGAGCTGGAGCGGGTCATCGAGCGGCACCAGCCGTCGATCGTGTTCCTGTGCTCGCCCAACAACCCCACCGGCACACCGGAGCGCATCGAGGTGCTCAGGCGAGCGCTGGAGATCGCACCGGGCCTCGTAGTGGTCGACGAGGCCTACGGGCAATTCGCCGACTGGAGCGCCATCGACCTGTGCGACGGTGCCGGGGGCCCCGACAACTTGGTCGTGACGCGCACCTACTCGAAGACGTGGGCGATGGCCGGAGCGCGGTTGGGCTACGCCGTCATTCCGGCGGGCATGGCCGCAGAGTTCGAGAAGGTGGTGTTGCCGTACCACGTCGACACCTTCAAGCAGATCGCCGGACGTGTGGCGCTGCGCTTCACCGATGACATGGAGCAGCGCGTAGCTGCGATCGTGGCCGAGCGGGAGAGGATCGAGGCCGCGCTGAGCGGGATGGGCCTCGATGTGTGGCCCTCGCAGTCCAACTTCATCCTGTTCCGCACAACGGCCAGCGGGCACAGCGGCGACGACGTCTGGCAGGCGCTCGTGGACCGATCAGTGCTTGTGCGGAACTGCTCAGGGTGGCCCCGACTGGCCGATTGCCTGCGTGTGACAGTGGGAACCCCGCCCGAGAATGATCGCTTCCTTGAGGCGCTGGCTGAGATTGTCTCGTGAACATGCGATGGCGAGGGTGCGAAACCTGCGTCGGGGCCGCAGGCTGATGTGGCCGAATCTGAAACACCCAGAGAGTGCACCATGACTGCTCGAACTGCCACCGTGCAGCGGAACACCAAAGAAACCCGGATCGACCTCACGCTCGACCTCGACGGCTCCGGCCAGAACGACATCTCGACGGGCCTGCCGTTCTTCGACCACATGGTCGCCCAGCTCGCCAAGCACGCCCGCTTTGACCTGCAGCTGCGCACCGTGGGCGACCTCGAGATCGACGCCCATCACACGGTGGAAGACACCGGGATTGCCCTCGGTGAAGCGATGCGGCAAGCCTGGGGCGACAAGGCCGGCGTGCGCCGCTTCGCCTCCTATGTGGTGCCGCTCGATGAGGCGGCAGTCGAGGTGGTGCTCGACCTGTCGGGCCGGCCGTTCCTGCACTACGACATCGAGCCGCCCGGCGAGAAGATCCTGGGCGATCCGCCCTTCGACCCCCAGCTCTGCGAGGAGTTCTGGCGCGGCCTGGTGATGTCGGCCGGCATCACCCTGCACCTGGTGATGCTGCGCGGCCGCAACACCCACCACATCATCGAGGCCAGCTTCAAGGGTGCTGCGCGGGCCTTCTACGACGCCATCCGCGTCGCCGACGACGTGCTGCCCTCCACCAAGGGCGTCCTGTGAAGGACGTCAGGTGAATGGCGATCGTCCTCTCGTTGCGGTCCTCGACTACGGCATCGGCAACCTGCGCTCAGCCCAGAAGGCACTCGAACGGGCAGGTGCCGACGCTCGACTGACAGCCGACGCCGGACTGATCGCCGGCGCCGCCGGCGTCGTGCTGCCTGGCGTGGGGCATTTCGGCACCTGTATGGACCAACTGCGGGCGACGGGCCTGGAACAGCCCGCACTCGATGCCATCGAGAGCGGGCGGCCGTTCCTGGGCATCTGCGTGGGCATGCAGATGCTGTTCGAAGCGTCCGAGGAGGCACCAGGGGTCCCTGGCATGGGCGTGATGCCCGGCATAGTGCGACTGCTGCCCGACGGCATCGTGCGCCCACAGATGCAGTGGAACCGTCTCGATGTGCAGCGGCCAGACTGTCCGCTGCTGGCCGGACTGACCGACGGTGCTTGGATGTACTTCGTCCACAGTTACGCGCCCGATACCGACGACAGCTTCGTGGCGGCGACCTGCGATTACCCCACGCCGATCACCGCGGTCACTGAGCGGGGCCGGCTGTGGGCCACCCAGTTCCACCCGGAGAAGTCCGGCGATGCCGGCAAGCGGCTGGCACAGAACTTCCTTGCCGCAGTGAGAGCCGACCAATGCCGCCGGTGAGCTTCGATCTGTATCCCGCGATCGACTTGCGCAACGGGCGCTGCGTGCGCTTGGTGCAGGGCGACTACGAGCGCGAGGTGCGCTACGACGCCAACCCGGTCGAGGTGGCGCACGAGTTTGCGGAGGCGGGCACCCGCTGGATCCACATGGTCGATCTCGACGCTGCCCGCACCGGCGAGCCGCAGCCACAGAACCGGGCCGTGATCCGGTCGGTTGTGGCCGCCGTGGGAGACGCCGGCGTGCACGTGCAGGTCGGCGGCGGCGTGCGCAGCCGCGAGCGCGCCGAAGCGCTGTACGACGCGGGAGTCGCCCGATGCGTGGTGGGCACCGCCGCGATCGAGAACCCCGATCTCGTCGGGGAATTGACTTCCGCCGGTCACCGCATCGCGGTGGGTCTCGACGTGCGGGGCACCGAGGTGGCCACCCGCGGCTGGGAGCACCAGAGCGGGGTCAGCCTGGGCGATGCCCTCGCCCGGCTGGCCGGCAGCGGCGCTGAAGCGGTGATCGTGACGCAGATCGCCCACGACGGCATGGGCGGTGGGAGCGACCTGGCCGGGCTGCGGGAGGTGCTGGATGCGCCCCAGCGGCCCCCGGCGATGTCGGTGATCGCCAGCGGCGGGGTGGGCTGCCTCGCCGATATCGCTGACCTGCGCGACCTGCGCTCGCCGCATGGGCACACGCTCGCGGGGGCCATCGTGGGCAAGGCACTCCATGACGGTGTGATCTCGCCTGTCGCTGCTGTGGTGGTGGCGCGCGGCAGTGCCGCAGTGGACGAACCCGACGCGGAGCCGGGCCAGTGACCGAGTCAGCCAGACGAGAGGCTGGGCCGAGATGAAGACCGTGCGGGTCATCCCCTGCCTCGACGTGGACGACGGGCGGGTCGTCAAGGGCGTCAACTTCGTCGGGCTGCGCGACGCCGGCGATCCTGTCGAACTGGCAGCTGCCTACGACCGTCAAGGCGCCGACGAGATCGTCTTCCTCGACATCACGGCCTCCGCGCACGACCGCGACACGATCATCGAGCTTGCCCGTCACACTGCCGAAGAGGTGTTCATCCCGTTCACGATCGGCGGAGGAATCCGCTCGGTCGATGACGCCCGGGCGCTGCTGCGGGCCGGAGCCGACAAGGTGTCGGTGAACTCGGCTGCGGTTGCCCGCCCGGGTCTGGTGCGCGAGATCGCCGACGAGTTCGGCACGCAATGCGTCGTGGTGGCGGTGGACGCGAAATCGAACGGCACCGGGGCTGTTGGCAGCACAAGCTGGAACGTCTATGTCAAGGGCGGCCGGGAAGACACGGGCATCGACGCTCTCGGCTGGGTGCGCCAGGTGGCTGAGTTGGGTGCCGGTGAGATCCTGCTGACATCCATGGATGCCGACGGCACGAAGGCGGGCTTCGACCTCGAGCTCACGCGGGCGGTCGTCGACGCAGTGGAGATTCCCGTGGTCGCCAGCGGGGGAGTGGGCACGTTGCAGCACCTGGTGGACGGCGCCCTCATCGCCAACGCCGACGCCGTGCTCGCGGCTTCGATCTTCCACTTCGGCGAGCACACGATTGCCGACGCCAAGCGAGCGCTGTTGGACGCCGGCATAGCCGTCCGGCCGCCCACAGCCTGACTGACTGCCGGGTTCGGGCGCCGCTAGACGGTTTCAGTCCTGCTCGAAGGCGCCCGCTAGCTTCCCCGCCATGAGCTACCCCGGCACCCACTCGGCGACCGACCCAGACCGTCCAGCAGTGATCATGGCCCGCGACGGCCAGGCCCGGACGTTCGGCGAGCTCGAAGAGCGCAGCTGCCAGTTCGCGCAGCTCATGTGGGCCGCCGGCTTGCGCCCGGGCGACCACGTGGCGATCTTCGCCGACAACAACATCGGCTACTTCGATGCCTACTGGGCCGCGATGCGCAGCGGCCTCTACTTCACGACCGTCAACCGCTACCTGACCGCCGACGAGGCCGCGTACATCGTGAACGATTGCGGTGCCCGGGTGCTCGTGGCCTCGCCCGCTGTCATCGATGCGGCAACCGAGATGCTGCCGCTCATCGGCGACTGCGACATCCGGCTCATGCTCGACGAAGCCGCTGATGGGTTCGACCCGTTCGAAGACGCCATTGCGGTTCATCCCGCCGAGCCGCTGGCTGAACAGCCCCGGGGATCGGCCATGCTGTACAGCTCCGGCACTACGGGCCGCCCCAAGGGCATCAAGCGGCCGCTGGATGGAACGTCGATCACCGATCCGGATCTTCTCGGCGTCGGGCTGCTGGGCGGCGTTTTCGGATTCGGCGAAGGCACCCGCTATCTCTCCCCGGCGCCGCTCTACCACTCTGCGCCCCTGTCGTTCACGACCGGCACGCAATCGGTCGGCGGCACGGCGGTGGTCATGGACCGCTTCGATGCCGCTGAGGCCCTGTCGTACATCGAGCGCTACCGCATCACGCACAGCCAGTGGGTGCCCACGATGTTCAGCCGGATGCTGAAGCTGCCCGAAACCGAGCGCACCCGCCACGACCTGACCAGCCATCAAGTCGCCGTGCACGCAGCGGCGCCGTGCCCCGTCAAGGTAAAGCATCAGATGATCGACTGGTGGGGCCCGATCCTGCACGAGTACTACGCCGGCACCGAGCTCAACGGCTTCTGCTATGTGAACTCAGACGAATGGCTCGAACGGCCCGGCACGGTGGGCAAGCCGCTCATCGGGGTGATCCACATCTGCGACGACGAGGGCAACGAGCTGCCCGTCGGCGAGGCGGGCACCATCTACTTCGAGCGTGAGATCCCGGCCTTCGAGTACCACAACGACCCTGCGAAGACCGCCGAGTCGCGGCACGACGATCACGAGCTCTGGTCGACCCTCGGCGATGTCGGGCGTGTCGACGACGACGGCTACCTCTACCTGACCGATCGCAAGGCGTTCATGATCATCTCGGGCGGGGTGAACATCTATCCCCAAGAGATCGAGGACTGCCTGGTGCTGCACCCCAAGGTGGCAGACGCCGCAGTGTTCGGCGTGCCCAATGACGATTTCGGCGAAGAAGTGAAGGCCGTCGTGCAGCCGCTAGCCGGAGTGGAACCCGGTGACGCATTGGCGACCGAGTTGCTCGGGTACTGCCGCGAGCACCTCGCGAACTACAAGGTGCCCCGGTCGGTCGACTTCCGTGACGAGCTGCCCCGCCATCCCACCGGCAAGCTCTACAAGCGCATCCTGCGCGACGAGTACTGGGGCGACCGGTCCTCGCGCATCGTGTAGGCCCGGCGCTGCGCTCAGCCGGGCGTCCAAGCGTCGGGACCGACGACGGTGTTCATCTCGGCGCCGGTGTCGGTGATGACCTTGACCGCGACGGTGCGGCCGTCGGCGGGAATGGGGAACGGCGCTGACTGGTCGGTGACAATGTCGGCTTCGGCGTCGCCGGCCCACTTGCGCCGCAGGCTCTTGGCCGCTGCCTTGAGGCCTGCGTCGCGGTTGAGACCGTTGGGGAAGTAAGTGAGCCGGGCGACGAAGCTGAGCTGGTCGTGGTCGGTGTCGACCATCCAGCAGTCGATCTGGTCGTGGTTGGCTTCGCGCACCATGCCGGTGGCTGGGTCGTAGGTGTCGCAGCCGAGCAGCTTGACGGTGAGCGACGTGCCGTCGGTGGTGCGCCGCACTTCGCAGTCGGGTTCGCCGAGCAGCGTGAAGCTGCCGCCGTCGGCGTCGGGGGCGAGTTCGGGTATCTGGAGGTCTTGGGAGGCCACCACCCGATGCACCTCGCAGGCGCCGACCTTGGCAGGCACATCGGGGTCGAACGCGAATCCCACGACGATCAGATGCGTGCAGTCCGCAGCGTTGCGGCGAGCCTCTGCGGTGGCTTGGCGCACCTGCTCGGCAGTGACCGAGGCGTCGGGCGCGGCGATCATCAGGCCGGCCGCGAGTTCGGTGTCGCGGCCGGGCCTGGTGCAGGTGACGCCGAACGCCACGAGCTGGGTGCCCGGCCAGCGTTCGCGGTCGATGACGTGCAGCAGTTCGCGGCCTTCGGCATCGCAGATGGGTGAGCGTCCGAGCGCGTCCAGGATCGCGTCCTCCGTGTCGGCGCCCGCGAGGCCGAACAGCGCGTTGTCCTGACCGGATCCGGTCGAACCCACGCTGCGCGTGCCGACGCCCGCCGTGGCGGTCTCGTTGTCGAGTTCGCCGGGCGGTGTGCTGAAGGGGAGGTGGCTGTAGGGCGAGTGAGACTCCACAGTGAACGGGCTGCACAGGCGCAGGCGTTTGCGGTCGATCTCGGTCTGGTCGACGAGCTTGATGATGTTGTCGGGGTGAGCCCAGTCTGTGTCGGGGTCGGCGAGGCGCCCTGCGGACACCTTGCGCATCGACTTGCAGACGAAGTCGTCGGCCGGGTCGTTGCCGCCGTCGGTGATCCGGTGCCAGGTGTAGGCCGAGGTGGCCAGGTGCTGGCGTGCCACCGCAATGGCGACACGGCTCACGTCGATGGTGACCCAGCGCCGCCCCCACTCCTCAGCCACATCGGCCGTAACCCCCGACCCGCACGTCGGGTCCAGCACCAGATCCCCCGGATCAGTCGTCATCAGCATGCAGCTCGTGATGGTCGTATCGTGCGTTTGCACGACGTATCTCCGTTTGGTCGCTCGCTGCATCTGTGACCACACGTTGTCGATGCGGCGGCCAGGAAACTCGCGTGCGTACATCTTCCAATAGAGGCCCGACTTGGTCGCATCCAAGCGGCCGTTCCAACCGAGCCAGCACAGGCCGCACGGCTCGGGATCGGGGCACGGAGGCGAAGCCTCCGTGCGCGCGCCATTGTCGTCCGGCGGGGTGCACACTGGTGCGTCTCCGTCGTGGACGGAGACGCGCCATTGTCGTCCGTTCCCGCAGTGGTATCGCTCGCCTCGGTAGATGATCTCACGCGTGCGGCCCGTTGTTGAGGAACCCATAGAGGTGAGGTTCTGTCGGCAGAAGAGAACTGCGCCTTGATTCAATTCGCTCTCCGGTGCATTCTGTTCATCCGCTGTCAGGTTCCTCGACTTGCCGCCGGGTAGCTCCAAGCGGGCTGGGGCGAAGCTCTTGCCCCACTGAGCAATGATCTCGGCATCCGACATGGATTCGTAGATCTGACGGAACTTGCACTTGGACTTGTCCCTTGCGTACCAAAGGACGTACGACGCGCTCTCAGGCAGTGTCCGTGCCGATGAACCGGTCGCCGGTCGATAAGTGATGGTGGCGACTCGGTTCTCGGGGCCGAAGACTTCGTCGAGCACGAGAGCCAGGCGGTGGACGTTCTCGTCGCCGATCTGGACGAACAGCGAGCCGGTGTCGGTGAGCAGCTCACGGGCGAGCACGGTTCGCTCGTGGATGCCGTCGAGGTAGGAGTGGATGCCGTCGCGGTAGCTGTCGCGGAATGCCCGAAGCGGCAGCGTGTCGCCGACGGGCACGCCGTCGAGCTTCTCCGGGGTCTCCAGCTTCTTGGTAGCAGTCTGGAAGTTGGACTTGAAGCCCATGCCGTACGGCGGGTCGAAGTAGATCATCTGCACTTGGCCGGCCATGCGGTCTTTGGCGATGAGCGACTGCATCACGGCTGCCGAGTCGCCGTGGATGAGACGGTTCTGCCAGCGCCCCGAGTGCCGGTACCAGTCGTACTCGTCGGCACCCTCGTCGAGGCCGTCGAAGTCGAGCTGCAGTTCCGCGCCGCCGCCCGGTCGCCGAAGCTGTTCGAGCAGCAGTGCGGGGGTGACCTTCTCACGTGTGAACAAGGGGCTGCCGGCGAAGCCGTGAACCTCGTCGATCGAGGCGTCACCGGTGAGCAGCGAGGTGGTGCCGCTGCGGTCCCACGCCAGCAGCGGATGCCCCGACAGGTCCTTGTTCAGATGCGGCGTCTGTTGCTTGACGGCGTCGGCGTAGACGTCGGCGAACCCGGCAGGGAATCGCCGCCCAGCGTGGAACGCTTCGGGCGCCCGCTGGTGGTCGTCCATCAGCGGCGCGGTCTCCGAGGTCGGCTGATTGGGCCGGCTGGCCGATGCGTGCTGGTAGGCGCTGTCGTCGGGGTTTGACAGGTTGGACGGGCTGCTCATCTGGATGCTCCTGTGGGGAATGGCCGGCTTCGACTCACTGGGACGGCGTGGCGACGCATCACGACGATCACGCTTCGGCGTCGAGCGCGGCTGCGAGCACGGTGTCGGATTGGCCGACGAGGGCATTCAGGCGGGCGGGCAGATGGGCATCGTCGGTGATGACCTCATAGGCCCAGCGGCGCAGTTCGGGTGGCAAGGCGGTGGTGTCGGCGACGGCCGGTATCCAGTGTTCGCGCACCCAGCGCTCGGCGGCCTGGGCTTTGTCGTCGACGATGCCTTTGCATTCGATGACGAGGTTGAGGCCGTCGGAGAGCCGGACGATGAAGTCGGGCTCGTAGCTGCGCCACGCACCGTCGAAGTGGTAGGGGAGCGTCCAGCCGAGGCCGAAGTTGCGCGCCCAGGTCTCGACGACGGGATGCGCGTCGAGCCGCTGGGCGGTTCTCAGCTCAAGCTTGGAATGGCACGCTGCGTGCGACAGCTCGCTCCGCTTCGCCTCGGTGATGTCGCTGAGCGTGGTAGCGAACTCGACCGCCGATGTGTCGGCAAGCGGCGGGCTTGCGAGCACAGCAATTTGCCGCGGGGGGGGGGTCGGCGCGATTGCCCCGTCGCGCGCGTCGTCGGTGAAGTCGCAGGCGGCGATGATCTGCTGGTACAGGTCGCGCTTGTCGCGGTGGCGCAGCAGCACAGGAGGCCGTGCTCCGCTCACGTCAGGATGAGCCATCCAGTCTCGCAGCGCTGCATAGGCGGAGGTGAACAGCGAGCAGCGCCCAGCGCCGCGCACAGAATCGGTGCCGACGGCATCCGACTCATCGCCGCTGCGGGCCGTCTCGTCGCCCTTCGTGTGGCTGCTGCCGTCGATGTCAGGCTGAAGCCGGCTGTCTGTGGTGAGCAGATTGGCCATCTCGGCCGCACAGCGCACCAGGGCGGATTTCTCGCGCCGCCAATCGTCCACCGAGAGCACGAATTCCTCGCCTGACACGCCTGCCATGAGCGCCATCTCGGCTGCCGCGCCCTCCGACAGTGCGACCGGCTGCACCCGGTCGGGGTTCATGCGGAACCTGACCTGTTGGGCGAGGGTGCGGTACTCGACCACTTGCGGCCATTCGATGCGCAGTGCTTCGCGCCCTTCGACGGTGCGCACCCATGTGGGGTCGCGCGGCGGGGGACCTGCACGGGTGCCGCGCACGGGCATGAACTCGAAGGGGATGCCCAGAACCTCGGCATACTCCGGTGTCAGCAGATGCTCCTTGCCCGGCTCGGCTTCGGGGTCGCGGAACGAGTCGTACGAGGTGCGCCGCAGCGCTCGCCCGGTGACCTGCTCGCACAAGAGCTGTGTGGAGAACGCTCGATAGCCGACGATCTGGCGGACGTTGCGGGCGTCCCAGCCTTCGGTGAGCATCGAGACCGACACCACGCAGCGCACGTGCTCGCCCAGCCGCCCGCGCTTGCCGACCGTGTTCAGCGCTTCTCGGATCGCGTCGGGCGGCACGTCGGCGCCCATATGGCGGGCCTGCTCGCTGAGCAGCTTCTTCCACCCGGTGCTCATCTCGTCTTCGTCGTCGAGACGGGAATGGACCAGCAGCGTCACCGGCTTCGTGCTCCACGCCGCAGGCCGGCCGTCGGCGCCGTCGATCACGTTGGAGAACTGCGGGTAGACGCCCGGCACCAGCAACCCGTCGGCGGTCTCGCACCCGGCAATGTGCTCGTACAGTGCCACCGCGCTGGAGACCTTGTTGGCGACCACGATGAGCGCCGGCGGCGGGGAGCGGCGCTCTTGGGCGTCGAAGGCGCGCTGCCATTCCGCAGCGGCGGCGTTCAATGCGCCCGCAAGCGGCTCGGGCAACGTGGCGGTGGGGTCCTCGCTGCGCTTCGGCAGGGTCTTGCGCCGGGTCTTGGCGTAGATGCGTCGCCACGCTGTCTCGCCCTCGGCGGTGTCATCCTCTACCGGAACACGGGGCACCTTCACCAGCCCCGATTCGATGGCGTCCATCAGCCCGAAGTCGGACGCCACCCACTCGAACATGGCGGCTTGGCCCCGGTTCGCCCGGCCGATCCACATCGGCGTGGCGGAGAAGTCGAACACCGGCGATGCCTGGCCGCCGCTCGGGTCTAGCGTGCCGAGCGCCCCGATGTCGCGCAGCCCCCGGATGGCGTTGAACCACACCGAGGCGATCTTGTTGGCGTCCTTCTCGTCTTGTGTGGGTTTGGGTGCCTTCTTGCCGTCGCTGTCGCCGTCGGCCCCGGCGGTTTCCGGCTGGGCGGGCAGGTAGCAATGATGTGCCTCGTCGTTGATGATCACGATGTCGCCGTGAGCGCCGCGGCGAGCCAGCAATCCGCCCAACACCCGGCGCAGCATCGCCGCACGCGACTCGGTCTGATCCACTCGAGCAGTGCCGAGCAGACTCTTTTGCGCGCCGGTCGCTCCCGAGGGGTCTTGAGGCCGGAATGCCTGATAGTTGACGATCTCGATGCGCGCAGCCGACAAGTCGCTTGCGAACTCGGAAGGCACCAGCCCCAATTCGGCGTAGACGTTGCCCGGTTCGCTGGGACGCAGCGCCGCGAGCCGGTCTCGCACCGTCAGCCCCGGCGTGAGCACCAGAAACCGAGACGAGTGCTGAAGGTTGCGGCGGCGGCCCGAGCGCACTGCATTCAGTGTCTGCCAGGCGATCAGCATCCCCATCACGGCCGTCTTGCCGGTGCCGGTGGCCATCTTGGCGCAATAGCGCACGATGCCGTCGTTGAACTGCCGAGAGGCGGCTTCGAGGTCGCGTCGCTCGGGCGTGTCGCGGCGGGCCACCTCCCGCAGCCAGATCACTGTCTCGATGGCCTCCCGCTGCGCGAAGAATGGACGCAACTGCCGCTGCGGGGCTTCCTCGGCCCAATGCCAGAGCAGCTTGCGGGTGACCGTCGTGGCACCCGCATAGCCGTCGGCACGCCAAGCACGCACCCGGTCGCGGATGTCGTTGATGAGCCGATTCGATTCCACCGTGTCGAAGTCCAGCGACAGCGCGCCCGCGGCGTCGTCGTCAGGCACCGGGCGCAGCAGCATCGAGAGCCGCCGCCCCGGAAGCGGCGCCACCCCCGCACGGGCACGCCCCGCACGGTCCAGATCCCAATGCAGGCTCGGCTCGGAATACGGCGAGCACAGAATCGGGTCGACTGCGGGATCGAACTCGGCGCCCTCGTCGTCGGCATATGCCTCAGCCACGGCTCCGCAACCTAACGCGCCCCTGTGACACGTACGACGTGTGCAGATCGGTGCGTCTGCCCGCGTCGTCCAGCAATGCGAGAGCTCCGCCTGGCTGGCTTGCTTCGTCACGTGACTGCAACATTTGTTCGGTTGCGAGCGGTTGGAATGGTGAACCATGTCGATAGAATGAACGTATGTCCGTACCAGTGCGCCAGGCTCTTGACCTGCTCACTGCCGCCCTCGATGAAGTCGAGAACGCGCCGACTCGGGAACTGCGAGAAGCGCTCGGGCTGGCGAAGCG
>NZ_JAPYOK010000103.1:0-35905 GCF_028283155.1 Candidatus Poriferisodalis multihospitum
GATCGCCCTCGCTGTCACGCTCATCATCGTCATCAAACTCATCGACCACCGCGACCGCTGGCAACCCCAATGACCCACCTATCGGCGCTCGCTCTAAGGACTCAGAGGACTGGCGAGACATCGGGGTGCCGGCGTTGGTTGAAGCGTCCTCCGGTGACTTCGTGTGCGGCTATCACCTGGGTGTCATTCGCCCTGGAGACGAGGCCAGCGCCGCCTACCTGTTTTGGGCGCTCATGTCGGACGGGGTGAACAAGCAACTTCAAGTCTCGGCAACTGGCGTCACTCGATACGGAATAGCGAACGGATCTGTTGAAGGCGCGGTCCTCCCAAATCCACCACTCGGCGAACAGCGAGCGATTGCTGCACACCTCGACTGCGAATCGGCGCGCATCGACAAGCTGATCTTGATGCAGGAGTCGCTGATCGAGCGGCTCGACGAGTACCGGACGGCGCTCATCATGCAAACCGTGACAACAGGGCTGTCGAAGGAGGCAGCGAAGGCCGTGGGATTGGACCCGGAGCCGAAGCTACGGGATTCCGGGGTCGAGTGGCTCGGCGAAGTGCCAGCGCATTGGGAGATTGCTCGCCTCAAGTGGTCCACTACCGGTTGCATCGGTGGCGTGTGGGGTGATGAGCCCGATGGTGTGGACGATCTTCTGTGTGTTCGGGTGGCTGATTTCGATCGGCTTGCCGCCCGCGTCTCTTTGCGGAATCCAACTTTGCGTTCCGTATCAATTTCGCACCGTGAAGGCCGCATGCTGGGCGTCGGCGACTTGCTGCTGGAGAAGTCGGGAGGCGGTGCCAAGCAACTCGTTGGCTGCGTCGTTCTCTATGACCACGACGTACCCGCAGTGTGCTCGAATTTCGTTGGTCGGGTGGCGCTCGCCGAGAATGCACACCCTGCATATTGGACATACGTCCACCGGGCGCTGTACGCGGGCAAGCTCAACTATCCCGCCATCAAGCAGACGACGGGCATTCAGAATCTTGATACCGACGCCTACTTCGACACGCCGGTCGCGTTTCCGCCGTATCCAGAACAGATCGCAATCGCCGAGTACTTGGACACTGCCGCCGACCACATTGATGCCCTGCGGGCGAAGGCTCGATTGTCTATCGAACGGTTGTCGGAGTACCGATCGGCAGTGATTTCGGCTGCGGTGACGGGCAAGATCGATGTGCGCGACGAGGCGCTGGTTGGCGGCGAGGGTGGTGCATGATGTCTGTGCAGACATCGGAGCACGCATTCGAGTCGACAGTGGAATCGTTGCTCGGCCAGGCCAGCTGGACCTCGGTTCCCGCTCGTGAGTGGGACGTGGACCAGGCGCTGTTCCCGGATCGCATAACGGCCTTCCTGCAGTCGACGCAGCCGAAGCTCTGGGCCGAGGCCGAGGCGATCCATGGAGCGGAGCTTGAGGCACGCGTCCTAGAGCGATTAGGCAAAGAACTCGACCACAAGGGCACCTTGGAGGTCTTGCGTCACGGATTCAAGTTCGTCGGCAAGACATTTCGGCTGGCGTACTTCAAGCCAGCCCACGGCCTGAACCCCGATGCACTGGCGCAATTCGATGCCAACGAGCTGACCGTGACCCGGCAGGCTCGCTGCCATCCGGGCAACAACGACACGATTGACCTGTTGCTTGCGCTCAACGGGCTGCCGATCGCAACGTGTGAGCTGAAGAACCCGATGACGGGTCAGAGCTGGCGGCACGCCGTCAAGCAGTACTGCACGGACCGTGACCTGAATGCACCTCTGTTCCGGTTCGGCAAGCGGGCCTTGGTGCACTTCGCCGCGGACCCCGACGAAGTGCACATGACGACGCGGCTCGCGAAGGGCGACACACGGTTCTTGCCGTTCAACCGGGGCAGCCACCCCGGTCAGGTGGAGTGCGGCAAGGGCAACCCCCCAGTCAATTCGGGTTACCGCACCGACTACTTCTGGACGGAAGTCCTCGACCGGGATCGGTTCCTGGACATCATCGGTTCGTACATGTTCACCGAGCGGCGCGAGGAGAAGATCGTCGACGCCAAGGGTGATCGCACGAAGGTGAGCGAGACACTGGTGTTTCCTCGGTACCACCAGCTCGATGCCGTGAATCTGATGGTGAGCGCGGCGCGCGTCGAGGGCGCCGGCCGCAACTATCTCGTGCAGCACTCGGCGGGCAGCGGCAAGACGAATTCGATTTCCTGGCTGGCGCATCGCCTATCGAGCTTGCACACCACCGACGACGACAAGGTCTTCGATTGCGTGCTGGTCATCACTGATCGCCGGGTGCTCGATGCGCAGCTGCAGAACGCGATCTACCAAATCGAGCACACCCAAGGCGTGGTGCAGGCCATCGACGAAGACTCGGAGCAGCTTGCCCGGGCGCTCGTTGACGGCACGAAGATCATCGTCACGACCCAGCAGAAGTTCCCGTTCGTGCTGGACAGGCTGCTCGGGATCGCAGGTGCCGCTGCGCCCGATGCTGCCAGCGAGACCGAGCGTGAGCAGGCCGCTGCGATGGCGCAACAACTGGCATCGCGGCGCTACGCGATCATCGCGGACGAGGCGCATTCGAGCCAGACCGGTGAGACAGCGCTCAAGATGAAGTCACTGCTCGGCGCAGGGGCGCTCGCCGGTGGCGGTGACTTGGAGGACTGGCAAGACGGCCTCAATGCCGTGGTCGAGTCAAGGGGTCCGCAGCCGAATCTGAGCTTCTTCGCGTTCACGGCGACGCCCAAGGGCAAGACGATCGAGCTTTTTGGCCGCCCCTCCTCCGGTGACCCCGCGGGCAAGCCGGTGCCGTTCCACACCTACAGCATGCGGCAGGCGATCGAAGAGGGATTCATCCTGCACGTGCTGGACCACTACACCGACTACGACACCTACTTCAAGCTCGTCAGCACTGCCGAAGAGGACCCTGACTTCCCGAAGCGCAAGACCGCCGTCAAGCTCGCCCGGTTCGTCAAGCTGCATGAGCACAACCTGTCCCAGAAGACCGAAATCATCATCGAGCACTTCCGCAACCAGGTGAAGCACTGCATGGGCGGGCGTGCCAAAGCGATGGTGGTGGCGTCGTCCCGGCTGCACGCGGTTCGCTACATGAACGCGTTCAACGACTACATCGACGCGCAGGGCTACGACGATGTGCGGCCGCTGGTGGCGTTCAGCGGCACCGTCGTCGATCCCGACACCGGGGCCGAGTACACCGAGCCGAAGATGAACATCGACGTGGTGTCGGGCACGCCGATCAGCGAAGCGGCGCTGCCCGCCCGGTTCGCCTCGCCGGACTACCAGGTGCTGCTGGTCGCCGAGAAGTACCAAACCGGCTTCGACCAGCCGCTGCTGCAGGCCATGTACGTCGACAAACCGCTCTCGGGCGTGCATGCCGTGCAGACACTGTCGCGCCTCAACCGGACAGCACCCGGCAAGCAACCGCCGTTCGTGCTGGATTTCGTGAACTCGCCGACCGACATCGCTGCGGCGTTCGCTCCCTACTACGGCGTGACGCAGTTGAGCGAGCGGTCCGACCCGTACCAGCTGAATGAGCTCGCCTTCAATCTCGACCAGGCGCAGGTCTACATGCAGTCCGAGGTGGACGAGTTTGCATCGGTGTTCTACCTGCCGCCTCACAAGAAGAAGTCGAGCGATCACGCCCTCTTGGAGGGTGCTTTACAACAGGCGGTCGACCGCTTCGAGGCGCTCGACGAGGACGCACAGCACGAGTTCCGGGACCAGCTGAGCGCCTATGTGCCGCTGTACGCGTTCCTCAGCCAGATCATCCCGTACGCCGACGGGGAGCTGGAGCGGCTCTACTCCTTCGGCCGCATGCTGCTGCCCAGGCTGCACATCGGCGATGAGCCTGAGCCCGTCGATCTCGGCGGCGACATCGAATTGGAGTACTACCGCATCCAGAAGGTGTCGAGCGGTGCGATCAGCCTCGATGGCGACGACACAACGGTGTCGCCCCCCACCGACGTCGGCACCGGCAAGGCCGAGGAGGAGAAGGAGCCGCTGTCACAGATCATCGACCGGCTCAACCAGCAGTTCAGCACCAACTTCGACGAGAGCGATCGCCTCTTCCTCGAACAGGTCCAGAACGACGCCCTCCAGGCCGACGACATGCGCGCCACCGCGCACGCCAACGACCTCGACAAGTTCATCCTCGCCGAACGTCAGCACCTCAGAAGCCTGATGCTCCAGCGCCTCACCGGCAACGACGAGTTCGTCAACAAGTGCCTCAACAACAAGGACTTCGGCGAGATCGTCGAAGTCGGCCTCCTCAACGAGATCTTCGCAGCCGTCCGTGCGCGCTAGACACCACGAGCTTATGACTAAGCGTTGCCATACACCGGACGAGCGGGAATAGGGTCTCGACATGTTGGTGTCAGCCGCCGCGGCCCAAGTTACTGCTCACTCGATGTCCAGCAAGAATGAAGGACTGATTGGATGGCTGTCGGATACAGGACTTAACGTCGCCACCCTCGTATTGCTCCTAGTTGTCGGTTCGCGTGGTGCGGGCGGGCCGCCGATTGCGGTGTGGTGTCGGTGGCAGTTGTAGTCGTGGATCCAGCGGGCGAGGCGAACCCTGCGGTCGGACTCCGAGCGGAACACCCGGGCATAGAGGAACTCGTCAGCCAGGGTGCGGTTGAACCGCTCGGCCTTGCCGTTGGTCTGGGGCCGGCAGGGGCGGGTGCGGCGGTGTTTGATCCGCCGCTCGGCGAGCAGATCGGAGAACGCGTCGGAGCAGAAGTTGGGGCCGTTGTCGGTGAGCACCTCGTCAACGGCGAGGTCGTTGGACCAGAACCAGTCCTGGGCTCGCCGCCAGAACCCGCACAGCGTGTCGGCTTTCTCGTCGTCGAGCGCTTCGAGGGACGCGACCCGGGAGTAGTCGTCGATCGCCACATGGATGAACGTGTAGCCGCGGCGCTTGCGCCGCCGCCGCTGCTTGGCCCTCGCCGACCCACGGCCGTGGACCCGCCAGCCGCCGCCGGGCGGGACTCTGCCGACCTTCTTGACGTCGAGATGAACCAGCTCGCCCGCAGCAGTGCGCTCGTAGCGGCGGATCACCCGTCCGGCGGGACGGTCCATCCAGCTGAGCCTGTTCAGACCGTGACGCTTGAGGACCCGCCAGATCGTCGAGGGGGGCACCCCGGTGCGAGCCGCCAAGAACACCGGGCCCCGCTTGGTGCTGCGCCGCAGCCGGCAGATCCGCTCCTCGGTCTTCGCCGCCGTGCGCCTGGGGGATCGTTGCGGCCGGCTGGACCGATCAACCAGCCCCGCCTCGCCCTCGGCTTGGTAGCGGTGCCACCACTTCGCCACCGTCCCACGGGACAGGCCCATCTGGCGGGCCACCTCGGACTGAGTCGTTCCAGCCTCGATCCGCTCCACCAACAGCCGCGCAGCGGGCGTCAAGCGAGCACTAGGGTGAGACATCGAGCCTCCTGTCGTCGTGGTTGTTCCCGCCAACACCACGCTCGCACAGGAGGCTCAACCCATCATTCTGCTACCAACCTCTATGTCCACGACATCTAGTTTGTATCTAGCGTTAGCGGATGCTTCCATTGTGCCGGAAGAGCAGTCTTTCTGGGCGACGACTGCTTTAGGATGGCTCACGCTGATTGTTCTTACCGTCAGCGGCATCGTGCTGCCCGTGACCTACTGGTACATCGTCAATCGCCCTAACATTGTTGTGCGCCCTAGGTTCGACGCCGGTCTTGTCACATTTGAGATCAGCAATCAGGGACGTGCTACAGCG
Organism: Candidatus Poriferisodalis multihospitum; assembly: GCF_028283155.1. NCBI lineage: Bacteria > Bacillati > Actinomycetota > Acidimicrobiia > Acidimicrobiales > Candidatus Poriferisodalaceae > Candidatus Poriferisodalis > Candidatus Poriferisodalis multihospitum. The sequence continues at coordinate 5,742 of NZ_JAPYOK010000103.1, forward strand.
CGCGATCCGGATATCCATTGCTCGATGCTCAATGTGGGCAGGGAACCAGATGCCCCTGTACTGGACACGAGATTTCCCGAATTCCACGCCAAGCAGGAAGTCGTCTATTTTGTGGGACCCGGGCATCAAGTAATCGACAAAGAACCATATCTGGTCATCACGAGCCATCGAGTATGGCTGCTCGACAAGCTGCCGGTCCGAACTAAGAAACGCACCTTCACAATAGATCTGGGTGCCTACACTGACACCCTCGTTGATCTCGAATCGCCGAGCAAACTTGTCGATGAGGTGCAGCAACTGAGTCGCAATGTTCAAGACGTTTTGCAGTTCATGGTGTACAAGCACGACCGTCGCCGGTATCGCGTAGAGCGTGCCCGGCGTTGGTTCGCCGATGCCAAGACGCGTATCGGCAATCGGCTTCGAATCCGCAAGGAAGCAAGATGAGCCGCCTGTCGATGACCTTCGGGACTGATGCCGATATGCCTCGAACATTCACCAGCCGCCACGATGGTCTGATTGTCCTAGCGGACCGCATGACGATTGCGCTGTACCGATGTAGCCGTCTCGGTGATTCAATGCTGGGCTACTCAACGCTGGATCAGCGCTCAGCGGAACTGCGCTTCACCGTATACATGAATGACAACACTGCTGTGCTCGACGACGCGAACGCAGCATACGGAACGCCTGAAGGCTGCATATGTATCGGAGACCACGAATTCGGGATCGTGACCCTGAACAGCTGGTGGAAACGCGGTTCCATAGCTCGGTATTTCGCGAGGCTCACAGCATTTGCTTGATGCTCATTCGACTGCGTTGCGTGCAACGAGCGCATGCATACGCTGCTGTGGTTCCGATTGTCGTCCAAGTGTCCATTGCTGTGACCGGCGGATATCCTACTTCGAGCGCAACCAGCTGCTGAGGGAGCTGCAGTATGCCTCGAACCAAGATAGCGCTGTGGGGTGGACCGGGACTCCGGTTCTTCATCAGCCACAGCCATGTTGACAAAGTGACAGCCGCTGCGCTGAAGGAGGAACTGGAGAGCCTCGGCGCACATGCGTTCGTTGCCCATGAGGACATCAAGCCGACGAGCCATTGGCAGGACGAGATGCTTGATGCGCTCGGGAGCATGCATGTTCTCGTTGCGCTGCTTACGAAGGATTTTCGCAAAAGCAAATGGACCGATCAAGAAGTTGGCTATGCGATATCTTCCAGCGTGCCGGTCATTCCAATTCGAATGGACGTTTCACCATACGGTTTCATGAGCGATGTCCAAGCTCTGCGGGGCAATGATTCAGCCGGAAAATGGGCTAAAGCCCTAGTTGAGTACGCATTCGAGAGTGACGATCTGGCATCCCCTTGCTTCAGAACGATTCTGAACGCAACAAAGAACTGCCTGAACTACAAGGCAGCAGACGTCCTGCTACGGGACGTCTTGCCGATGTATCGACACTGGACCCCAAGGAGGGCACGCAGGTTCGTGCGTGCCTACAACGAGAGTCAGCAAGTCTATGACTCAGTCCGATATCGAGGTCAAGGCTTCCTCACTGCCTTGAATGATCAGACTAACGGTCAATTCTCGGTAAGCAAGGACTACAAGCTGAAATGGTCACAACCTTGATCGAAGATTGCACAACCAAGCCGCCTCTCCGATCGCCGGCGCTGTGCCTTCCGCGCCGCAGACGTGACATCGGGACATCCGGCGTGATCCGCGCACCCAGACCGGCAGTGACGATGCTCGCAAGCTGGCTGAGGTTCGGCTAGCCGTGCTGAGGAGCAGCGCCGTCAGAGCTGCGAGGTTCGGCAACGGCCGCAGTTGTCGTTGACCTAGACGGAGATCGCCGCGATCCGCGGTATTCGAGATCGGTCACGCGAGACTTCTCGCCATGGATCTCGGCGCTCTGCTGGCGGTCATCGTGACGGCTGTCGTCACCGCATCTGTCTCGCTGGTTGTCGGCAAGCTTTCTGCCGTCCGTCGAGGTCTCGCGAGCGGTGTTCGTCGTGTCGTGCGAGCGTTCAACTACGTGAGGCGCTTCGTGTTCGCCTCCCGGCGCACGCGGCGACATGCGCGAGCCGATTTCGTTTCTCGCCGCAATGGTCTTTCGCTGCCTGCCCTGGGGATCACGCTGTTCCGATGGTACGACAGGCATCCGGATCTGATCGAGTACATGCTGCGAGTGGTGCGGAAGAACCGCAGCGAGACCGTCAGGCGCGAGGTCGCAGAGCTGCTGTGGGTAAACAAGCCAGCTTCGCAGCTTCGGGTCAACGACATTGTCCACCGCCATCAATACACCGTTGGTCATGTCCTGTGGGTAGAAGCAGACTCCGATTCTGAGCGGATACTCGCGGTGCTTGACGCCACCGCGAGCACTGAACAGACATTCCAACCGATGCGCGACGAAACGGTGCGCGTCGTGCGAGGCGAGTGGTGCCCGATCGACGACTGCAGATACTGCGAGATGACCCCGCGGCAGATCGAGACGATCGGCGCAATGTGGGCGAAGGCGAATGAAGCGAAAGCCGAGCTGAGACGCCTTAAGCGCGAATTCCGGTCAGGCAAAGTGAACAGTGCCGAAGAAGCGAGATCGATGCTCGCAGGCCTCGCCGACTCTGAGCTGATTGCACGATACGGTCACGGCAGGTCGAGCAACTCGCAGTCTGCAGCGAGCGGTGTCGAGCTTCCAGCAGGAACAGTCGGGGAAGTCATATCGCTCGCCGATTCCGGCTGGTCATTTCACATCACTCGGCTTGCGGAGCATGCGCGGTTCTGCGGTGTTCTCGTCTCCGACTGGCTGCCGCCGGAGAACGCGTCATGATAAACCGAACGGGTCCGCTGAATCCGTCGGAGGCATCGGGGGCAAACGCTGAGGCTGCCCATATGGCAGATTCGTCAGGGGTGTCCGACGGGATGCCACCAGTGCATCTTGGCGAGTAGCCGCGATGGATACGGCTCAGATCATCTCGACGATCGGATTGCTTGCGGCAACCACGGTGCTAGTTGGCATCGAATACGTGCGCTGGCGTCCAGTCTTGGTTCTCAATGTCCGTTACATCCAATGCTTCGACGGTTGGCATGCCGTTCTGGAGATTATGAACATCGGCGGCTCAGCAGCATCCGGCGTCGAATTCGAGTTCGAGGACTTGAGCACCGCATTCGTGAACCACCCCACAGCAGCTGCTGAAATGTCGGAGAATCTGAGATATGACACACTCATTCCGAACCGAGCGCGGTACCTGTATCTCAGCAACGTTCATGTCCGTCACACTCAAGACGAAGAACTACGTGAACGGCTAGGAGAAGGCTCGATCTACCGGAGCGAGACCCATCTGGGAACCCTCAAGGGCAGGGTGTCATACAAGAGATACTTCAGGCGTCGACGCATGATCAGTTTCGAACTTGAACCTGATCCGAGATGGTGGCTAGGCGAGCTACCGGATTTCTCTACCAACAGCCTGGACTCCATCCTGGAGTTGGACGACAAGGCGCGCCGCCACAACTTGTTCGCCGAGGTCATGCACGCTCACCCCGAGCTAGACGAAGAGGACGAAGGCAATCCGTCAGATTCTTAACCCCCTCGGATCGCACAACCTCCGGCGAACAGCCCTACTGTCCCCCGACCGATTCCTGCCCTGACAAGCAGCTCGGCGGCGAGCGTTGCGCCGCATCCTGTTCGGGTCGGCGGCGAAACTCGAAAGCGCTTCGCGAGCCGCTGTTCAGCAATGGTCGCGCGCTGTATCGCGCAACGCGCGGATCGCTTAGGCGCGCTGTTGAGCGGAGTGGCTTAAGGGCGGGCGTTGGCTCATGAATTCGGCCCAGCAATGAAGCACACTGTGCAGCCGCACACGCCGAAGGGCAGGTCTGAGACTGTGAACGTAATGACGCAGATCTGACGGCACCTCCGAATAGGGTGTCCACATGGACGAGAGCAGTGATGCGGCGAATATCGTCAGGGCGCTTCAGGCATGGTCGATTGATGCTTTGGAGCACCTGGAAGCGATCCGAGAAAAGGCACGCGCACACGGCGCGCCTCACGAACCACCTACGAACGACTGGTCGTACTGGAATCATGTTGCGCTTCGTCGCACCATCGTTACGTTGCGCGAAGCTCTTGACGGACTCACGACAGACATGAAGTCTCCATGAGCAATTGAGTCAGGTCGCATCGCAGCGATGCCGAGTCCGCTCCGATCCGACCATCGAAGTGTCCACCTAATCGAACTACCTCAGTCTGGTCAACGATGGATGAGATTTACCGCTTTCGGTCCTGCGAGCAGATTCTTGGGACTTATCGAGAGCTTGAAACGCAGACGATCTTTTTCGCAGAGCCGTCAGCCCTCAATGATCCTATGGAGACGGCACGCGGTTTTGTGTGGCGAGGCGATGCGATCGCATGGACCAACTTGTTCCGGCATTACGTGAATTGTGTTCACAACTTCTACTTCCTGCTACGACTGACCGAAGAAACCGATCGCGTCACACCTGCTGATATCGCTATCAATGGAAGATGGGACAGTCCCCCGACTGCAGGCATCAAAGAACTCGTCAACTATGTTTGGCACGAGACGAATCGAGTATTGCCAATTGTCGAGTTCGCCGAACATCTTGCACAGATGGGGCGCGACATCAATGCAGACGAGCTTGAATTCTACTATACGTGCATTCACGTGCACGTTCTAGCCGCAGCCAAACAGTCGCATGTCGATCTTGGACTGATGGACCCTGCAGAGGCACCCGGCATCTTGCCTCCATCACCGGCGATCAATCTCCACGCGTACCTTGATCGGCTTCAGGAGGCAAGGCAGGAGGAAGACGCTCTCTCGGAGATTTTGGAGGCGCAATGCCAACTCATGCGAAGGATGCGCCTTAATGTCAAACTGTCCGAACCGAGATCGGAAAAAAGTATTGCTGAGCACAACCGTGACCTACTGGTCTTAGATTTCCCTAGGGCATACGTTCAGCAGTTGGCGCGAGCAACTGGTCCCATTTGGTATACAGCCTGTTTCACTGAGAGCTATTCAAATACCGCTCAATGGGGCAACTACGCCGACAAGCACGAGGGAGTCTGTTTCGTTTTCGAAATATCCAATGATGAGTCGGGTCAGTACCTTACCCTTCACGAAGACGCTGTAGGCGATCGCAGCGTTGAACCTGAGATTCGAGACTCAAGCATCGCACTGCGCAAGGAACTAACCCGGGTGCAGTATGTCGAGCGTTTGCCAGAAGTGGATTTCTTCGCCCGGATCAGCCAACTTCCCGAACGCTCACTGCGCGCAATCTGGTACACGGATGACGAAGGCAACTTGTCCTCCGTCGCTTCACACATCGCTCTTGACGCTTCGTTAGATGACTGGAGGGAAACTCTCTGGTCAGAGTATCGTCGAGACATCTGCACCAAGACGACTGAATGGGCTTACGAACAGGAACATCGGATCGCCCACTACAGCTCGATGGGCGACGCACTGTCGAGGGAAGAACGATTGCTCTCGTACAGCTTCTCGGCGCTCCGAGGCATCATCTTCGGCATCAACACAACGGATGAGAACAAGATCGCCATCATCGACCTGATCAGACGAAAGTGCCAGGCAGCCGGTCGCACGGAGTTCGACTTCCGTCAGGCTTACTACTCCTGGAACACCAGACAGATCGAGTCCTACCCGCTCGATCTCGAAATGACGTAGGGATGTGCCGATGAATGGGAACCCAAATTGCCTAACGGCACCATGTCAGGGACCCTGCCGGAAGATCCAGCGAAGCTGCTGTCCCTTGCGGTGAACGGCCGTTGAAGGCTTACTTCTCGGAGCGATCAGTTTTTGTGTGATCTCAGTATGGCGCTGCTGAAATGGAGCAGGGCGATGGCTTGGAGGCTGTTGATTTCGGTGCCGTAGTCTGTTGCCTCGCCGTGCAGGACTCGATGTCGGTTGAGGTCGGAGAAGCCCGCGGGGCGTTTCTTTCTTGGCTGTCGGAGCTTCCATTCTGCGTTGGTCAACGCTTGCAGCAGGCGTTCGATGATGCCACCTTTGGCTCGTCCGCCTTGCGCAGCTGCGATGACATCGTGGATATTTCCTCCAAACAGGTTGTGCCCGCAGCGTTCATGCCAGATGCCGTCGCTCTGCGCAAGAAAGATCGGTACTGAGAGGTTGAACGTCCCGTCCCGATGTGCCGCGAACGCATCACGCAGGATGGATTGCCGATGCGGGCACTCCTGCGCGACCTCGGTCTCGATGCTGTCGATGTGATCTCGAATCAGTTGGCACATCCGCTCATGAGCACGTGCTTCATCATGTGTGAACTGCTCGGCGATCGCACGTGCCTCTTCCTCACTCGCGTGCAAGGGAACACACCAGCCGCGCGTGATCAGTTCAGCTACGTGCTCCGAGTCCAAGATGCCTGTGGGATCGACACTCGGAAGCGTGAACGTGCTCAATCGCCCGAGGGCATCAAACTTGCTCTGGATGTGCTCGACGTACGTGCTGGGACCTCGAAGCACTCGCTCGTCGAGACCGAGCGTCAGACTCGGCAACCGCCCCAGATCGCTCCGCCACGCTCCGAGTGCCGACGAGAGATTCGAGTGCTGCAATCGCCCGAGCGCGGACTCGACAGCGCCGAAAGTCAGCGCAGACTGAAGCGCGCCGACCTTCGAACCCGTCACGGCGTCCCACTGAGACGTCATCGCGGCGGCATCCACCAGCGAGCTACGCACGTCGAGATGCCTGAGATTCGACACAGCGATGTCCATGTGTCGATTATGGACACACTGAGCCTGTGAACAGGTCGGAGTTTCACTGAAGTGATTCGCGTCTGCCGAAACCCCCGAACACACGGCGGTTTTGCGGCGTCCGGTGCTGTCGCGCTGTCCAGGACGACGAGCGGAGCGCGCGACTGCACCAGTCAGCAACGTCACGCTGAACGTGCTGTCAACCTGTCCGTCGGTGCGAGACAGATGCTGTGTGACATCGCTGCGCCGTCATCCATTATCGGCAGCACCTGCTTCGAGCAGCTCAGGCTCGAACTCGCTACGTCTCAGACCCCTGCAGCTCGTGAAGGGCGCTCCGCACGTCCGGTGGGAGCTTGTCATGCATGACGGTGAAGGTGACTCGGTAGCCGCCGAAGTCGCTCTTGTAGTCGAAGCGGTCGATTGCGCAGTCCACCCAATCGACTGCGATGTTGTCGAAGTCGAACGGTGCGAGCACGCTCGCTCGTATATCGCCAAGTCCCGCGAGCGCTGAACGGAGATGACGCACTCGCTCGCCGTGCTGTCTGGTCTCGTCTGTCATGCCGCCAGTGTCCCACGCACTTGTCCGGCAAGGACTCCCAGTCGAGGACAAACACTTGAAGCCGTGCGCCTCGCACCATGCGTACATGCTGCGGATGTATCTCCGCCCGCCACAACCGCGACGATCAGCGCCCTTTCGGGGCAATCTGAGGCCCCGAAAATGTGTACCTATTCGCGAAAAAATGTAGAGAATTCCTGAATGGCACCCCGAACCCGCAGGTCAACCTAAGTGCCTGTTGCGCCACGAGGCTCAACGGGCGGTGGGGAAGCCCAGGTCGACACCGCGGTCGGCGGGGTCTGGCCAGTGCTCGGTGACTGCCTTCAGCCGGGTGTAGAAGCGAATGCCCTCGGGGCCGTGCATGTGGTGGTCGCCGAACAGCGAGTCCTTCCAGCCGCCGAACGAGTGGTACGCCATCACCTCGTCGAGCAGCGTCGGGCCCACCCAGTAGCCGTCAGGATGGCCGTCCACTACCAGCTCACGGCCGTCACGCTGCACCACGGCGCCTTCGGATTCGCCCAAGTCGATATAGCTGAGCACCCGGTCGCGGTGCTCGGCGGTCACCAGCGGGCCCATGTCCACCGACTCCGCCCCGAGGCCCGGGCCGATACGCAGTGCGTCGATCCGATCGCAGATCGCATTCGACAAGTCGTCGGCGATGGCGCCCACCGCCACCACCACCGAGATTGCCATGCAGCGCTCGCCGGCCGAGCCGTACCCGGCCGACACTGCGGCGTCCGCAGCCTGACCGATGTCGGCGTCGGGCAGCACGATCATGTGATTCTTGGCGCCGCCGAGTGCCTGCACCCGCTTGCCGGCCATTGATGCCGTTCGGTGCACGTGGCGGGCGATCGGCGTCGAGCCCACGAAGCTCACCGCGTCAATCCCCGGGTGCTCGCACAAGCCATTCACGGCATCGGCATCGCCGTGCAACACGTTGAAGACCCCGTCGGGCAATCCCGCTTCGGCAAACAGCTCGCCGATCCGTACCGCCACCGATGGGTCTTTCTCGGATGGCTTCAGCACGAAGCAGTTGCCGCAGGCGATGGCCACCGGGTACATCCACATCGGCACCATCGCCGGGAAGTTGAACGGCGTGATGCCGGCGACCACGCCGACCGGCTGGCGAACCGTGTAGGCGTCGTGCTCGGTGCTGATGTCGTCGGTGCGCTCGCCCTTCAGCAGCTGACCGACGCCGCAGGCGAACTCGACCACCTCGATGCCGCGCCGCATCTCGCCCAGCGCATCTTCCCGTACCTTGCCGTGCTCAGCCGAAACCATCTCGGCCAGCTCCAGGCGGTGCTCTTCGAGCAGTTCGCGGAACGCGAACATGACTGCTGCACGGGACGAGAGCGACGCCTCCCGCCACCCCGCCCAGGCCGTACGCGCTGCACCCACCGCGTCATCTACATCACCGGGCGAGGCCATCGGGACCGTGGCGACGACGCTGCCAGCGACCGGGTCGGTCACCTCGAACATCGTCTTCGGCGAGCCCTGCGTGCGCCGGCCTCCAATCCAGTGGTCGACCTGCCTCATGGGAGTCCTCCTTGCCGGCAGCGCTCAGTATTGGGCGAGCGTGCTGAATGTCCATCTCCAATAAGCCCTGATTTTCGCAGCCTTGCAGGGTGAGCGGGAACGCTTGGCCGGCGGTATCGCGGTCAGCGGGCCGTGGCTAGAGTCCGCGCCCATGAGTGATGTCAATCCCATCCCTGCAGACCGGCCATTCGTCGTGCCCTACATGACCATCGGGGCTCGCACCGACGGATCGCCGGGCGGCGCTGCCGACGCCATCGAGTGGTACGCGGCAGCCTTCGGCGCCCAAGAGACCAACCGCCAGATGGCGCCGGGAGGCAACAAGGTGATGCACGCCGAGTTGGTGCTCGGCGACGGCTTGCTATTCCTAGCTGACGACTTCCCCGAGTGGGGCGGTGAAGCATCTGCGCCTTCCGCGCTGAATGGCTCGACCGTCACGCTGCACCGTTATGTCGCCGACTGTGACGCGACTATCGAGAAGGCGGTGACGATGGGCGCGGAAGTGCTCATGCCGCCCGAGGACATGTTCTGGGGTGACCGCTTCGGCAGCATTCGCGACCCATTCGGGCATAAGTGGTCTATAGCGACCCATATGCGAGATGTGAGCCCAGAGGACATGGAAGCCGCAGCAGCGGCGATGTTCGCCGAGGGACCGGACCAAGAACAATCAGGGGGTTGAGCTATGGCAGTAACTGATCTTGCGGGACGCATCGCCGTGGTGACCGGCGGCGGGACTGGCATGGGCCGTGAGCTGGTTCGCCAGCTCGCCGCTGCCGGGTGCCATGTCGCTGCGTGCGACCTGAATGCCGAAGAACTGGCACGAACCGCCGAGTTGGCGACCGGCGGCTCAAGCGGTGTGCGCATCACCACGCACGATTGCGATGTGACGGACGCCGACGCGGTTGCGGCATTCGCCGCCGAAGTGGCAGCGTCGCACGACACCGACCACATCAACCTGCTGTTCAACAACGCCGGCGTCGGCGGCGGCGGCAGCTTCGTCATCGACGACCAACGCGCCGCCTGGGACACGACCTTCGCAGTGTGCTGGAACGGCGTGCTCAATTGCGCTCGCGCCTTCATGGACATGCTCGTGCGCTCAGACGCGGGGGCGATGGTCAATACCAGCAGCATCAACGGCTTTTGGGCGACCGTCGGTCCCGGCGCGCCGCACACGTCGTACTGCGCAGCCAAGTTCGCCGTGAAGGGCTTCACGGAGGCACTGATGCAAGACCTCGAGATTCACGCTCCCCACGTCAGCGCTCACGTGGTGATGCCCGGGCACATCGGCACCTCGATTGCGCTCAACAGCTTCTCCGTCCATGGCGTCGATGTGCCCCTCATCCGCAAGAACATGGCAGCTCGCGGGGTCGACCTCGATGCGTTCAGCGACGAGGACGTCGAAGCACTGGTCAGGGACCGCAACACCCGATTCCGCGACGATGCGCCCACCTCAGCGGCGCAGGCGGCCGAAATCATCCTGTCGGACGTGCTGGTGGGCCGGTGGCGGATCCTGGTCGGCGATGACGCCTACCGGATTGATGAGCGAGTGCGAGCCGATCCGGAATCGGCATATACGCCGGAGTTCTTCGAGGTATTCCGTGACGAAGGCCACCTGCAGGCCTTTCCGCCCCGCTAGGCGGCCCCGCCTGTCCTGCGCACGGAGCAGCAACTGTCCGATGAACCTGATCAGGTGAAGCCGATCAGGTGGAGTTGATCGTCGGTCCCCGGACCAGAGTCACGCCGTTCACCGACCGCGCCGTAGCGGCGGGCATGACGAAGGCGATGGTGTACAACCACACCGTCCTGCCGATCGGCACCGACGATCCCTCGGCGGAGTACCGGGCGCTCACCCAGGCGGCGGCGATCTGGGACGTGGGCTGCGAGCGGCAGGTGCAGATCACGGGGGCGGATGCCCACCGCTTGGTCACCTACCTCTGTGCCCGCGACTTGCGCGACCTGCCGGTAGGCGTGGCCCGCTATGCGCCGATGTGCGATCACGACGGCCGCTTGGTGAACGACCCGATGGCGCTGCGCATTGACGAGACGACGTTCTGGCTCTCGATTGCCGACAGCGACGTGTTGCTGTGGGCACGAGCCGTCGCGGGCGAAGGCGGGTACGACGTCGAAGTGACCGAGCCCGATGTCTGGCCGCTGGCGATTCAAGGCCCCCGTGCCGCCGATGTGGTCGCCGCCGCTCTGGGGGAATGGGCACGCGAACTGCGCTTTTTCAGCTTCGCCCGCCATGATCATGGCGACATTCCCATGGTGGTGTGCCGTTCGGGCTGGTCGGGCCAGGGCGGGTTCGAGCTCTTCTTGATGGACAGCACCAAGGGCGAGCAGCTCTGGGACCTGCTGTGGGAGGCCGGCCAGCCCTTCGGGTTGGGGGTCGGCGCGCCGAACAATCCCGAGCGCATCGAGAGCTTCCTGCTGTCCTTCGGCGGCGACACCGATCCCGAGACCGACCCCGACGAGGCCGGTATCGGTCGCTTCGTCAGCCTGAGCGGTGACGACGATGGCCCGGAAGCCTCGACCAGTCACGACTTCATTGGCAAGGCGGCGCTGCGCGCCCGGCGGGCATCGGGAAGCCAGCGGCGTCTCGTCGGGCTGGTGATCGACGGCGACGCGCCGTCGCCCCTGCGGTCGCCCCGCTCGGTTCAGAGCCCCGACGGCCACCCGGTCGGCACGCTGCGAGCCCTCGCACGATCCCCGCGCTTCGACGCCAATATCGGCCTCGCGCTGCTGGACCCGCCGTGGTTCGAACCCGGCACCGAGCTGCGGGTCAGCCTCGACGGCGCCAACCGAGCTGCCACCACGACAACGCTGCCATTCAACCTCGACTGAAATCAGTACAGGCCTGTCCAGCACGCACCGCTACCCTCGGCCGTCGCCGCGGACGTAGTTCAATGGCCAGAACCTCAGCCTTCCAAGCTGATGATGCGGGTTCGATTCCCGTCGTCCGCTCGCCACAACCTCAGCCTTCCAAGCTGATGATGCTGGCAGCACATGGTGTGCTGCGGGGGGCTCAGTGATTCCCGTCGTCCGCTCGCTACCGGTCGCCGAGGCCACGGCCGCTCCGGCGAGGCGCTGTGGGTGGCGCCGAACGGGGCCCCCGCAGCCCGCAGCTTGCGAGGACTGCGGGGTGTTCGGCGACAGGACCCGCAGCGCCGGGGGCAGATGTCAGGCGGCGCGGATTGGACCGTCTTCGAGCACCTGGCGATTCGCGATCACCTCGTCGATGATCCCGTACTCCTTGGCTGCGTCGGCGTCCATGATGAAGTCACGCTCCGTATCGGTGTGGATGCGCTCAAGATCTTGGCCGGTGTGGTGCGCAATGATCCGCTCGAGCCGCTCACGCATGCGGTCGATCTCCCGGGCCGCCAGCTCGATGTCGGTCGCCTGACCCATGGCCTGCCCGTAGGGCTGGTGCAGCAGCACCCGCGCATTGGGCAGTGCCATCCGCTTGCCCGGAGTGCCCGCGGCCAGCAGCACTGCCGCCGCCGAGGCCGCCTGACCCAGGCAGATCGTCGTGATGTCGTTGCGGATGTACTGGCTGGTGTCGTAGATGGCGAACAGCGAGCTGATATCGCCGCCCGGCGAGTTGATGTAGATGTTGATGTCCTTGTCGGGGTTCTCCGACTCGAGATGGATCATCTGTGCGCACACCAAGTTGGCGACGACGTCGTCAATGGGCGTGCCCAAGAAGATGATGTTCTCCTTGAGCAGCCGGGAATACAGGTCGTACGCGCGCTCGCCTCGATTGGTCTGCTCCACGACGGTGGGCACCAGGTAGTTGGTGGCGCGGTACCGCTCGATGCTGTGGTCCCCCTGAGGACGAGCGTCATGCGAACTTACGGAGAACTCGGCTGTCACGGTGTGTCCCCTCTGTCGTCAGAGTCTGTGTCGTCAAGATTGTCGTCGGTGTCGTCGGCGCCCCCGGCATCGTCAGCCGTGGGCAGTTCGAGCGCCGAACGCTCGATGGTGTCGCCGTCCGGTCCGATGAGTGTGGCGGCTTCTATGGCCCATTGCAGCGCCTTGCTCTTGCAGATCGCCGAGGTCAGCTGTGCCAGCCCATCGGTCTCGGCAATGACCTCGCGCAGCTGGGCGGCGCTGCGGCCGTCGGTCGCCGCCATGCGCTCTAGCTCTCCGTCGATGTCATCGTCGTCGGCTTCCAGCGCTTCGGACGCTGCCACGGCGCGAAGTGCCAAGTCCAAACGGACGCCGCGTTCAGCATCGTCTCGCAGCTCCCCGATGAACGACGCCGGCTCCTGACCGGTTGCCTCCAACCACTCCTCGATCGTCATGTTTCGCTGCTGCAGCCCGCTGCCCAGCTCTTGCATGCGATCCGCGATCGCCCCGCTGATCATGGCGTCGGGAACTGGTCCCTCCACGAGGTCCGCAATCTGTTTCTGCGCCTCATCCCGCAGCACCATGTTGGCCTGCATGATGCGGCCGAAGCTCAGTTGGCGGGTGGTGGCTTCGCGCAATTCGGCAACGCTGTCGTGCTCGGTGTTCTCATCCACCCAGTCGTCGGTGAGTTCGGGCAGCACCAGCTCCGACACCGTGTTGACAGTGATCTCGAAGTCGATCTCCATCTCTGGCTGAACCGGATGCGGCGCGCTGAACGACAAGGCGGCGCCGGCCTCGCAGCCGGTCAGATGCTCGTCGACCTCGGGAACGATGCCGCCGCTGCCGACCTCGTAGAGATAGTCCTGCGCCGCGAGCCCGGGAAGCGGTTCCCCCTCCACCGATCCCTCGATGTCGATCGTGACGCGATCGCCTTGCGCAGCGGCACGATCCACCTCGGCGATATCGGCGAACTGGCGGCGCGTCTCGTCAATACGGGCGTCTATCTCCTCGTCGGTCGGCACTGGGCTGGGAATCTCGATCTGCAGGCCTTCGTAGCCCGAGACGGACACCGCCGGCCGGACCTCGACGGTCGCTTCGAACGCCACCGGCCCGTCGCTGCCGTCGAGGGTCAGCTCCAGCTCGGGCTGGTTCACCACGTCGACGTGGTTGTCACGCACCGCCTCTGCGTAGTAGCGGGGGACCGCTTCTTCGAGCGCCTGAGCACGGCCGATCTCAGATCCGAAGTGCGACTCCAGCACGCGACGCGGTGCACGGCCCGGACGGAAACCAGGAATGCGCACTTCGCGAGCAAGCTTGCGGAAGGCGGCCTCGATGTCGGTGTCGAATGTCTCGGCGTCAACCTCGACGGTCAGCTTGACGCGAGGTCCGATGAACCTCTCGCTCGTGGCCTCGCTCTCGCCTGGGCTGTCCTCGCCGTCCGAGACGTCGGCATTCTCGGCGATTGGGCTCCCGGTGTCGTCGCCCGCCGATACGTCGTCGGGCTGGGACGGATCGGGTTGAGTAACTGGCGCAGGCCCGATGAAATCCGCTGGATCGAGCGGCGTCAGCGTCGTCTTCACGAAGCGCGGAGCCTACCGGCGCGCTGGCGGAGCCCCGTTCGGCGTCAGGCGCAACCCCTCGTTGCGACGTGTCGTGCAGCCGTTGCAGCGGCCCAACGCATCACGTGTTGTCGCGCATGCTGTGCCATCCTTGGCGGACGACTGGGGTGCACGCCTCGGTGTTGCACAGCTGTGCAAGAGTCGGCAAGCTCATTCGCAGGAGGGAGGTGCAGCGTGGCGAAGTTCGGCGAGGGCGGCGAACTGCTCAAGTGCTCGTTCTGCGGCAAGTCCCAGAAGCAGGTGCGCAAGCTCATCGCGGGTCCGGGCGTCTATATCTGCGACGAGTGCATCGACCTGTGCAACGAGATCATCGACGACGAGATCGAGACGACGACCGAGACGCCATTCGAGGCGGTGCCCAAGCCCCGCGAGATTTTCGCCTTCCTCGACGACTACATCATCGATCAGGACAGGACCAAGACGATTCTCTCGGTGGCTGTCTATAACCACTACAAGCGCATGCGTCTTGAGCCGTCCGGCCCGGGCGCCGCCGAAGACGTCGAGATCGCCAAGTCGAACATCCTGCTGATCGGCCCCACCGGCTGCGGCAAGACGATGATGGCGCAGACGCTGGCGCGCATGCTCAACGTGCCGTTCGCCATCGCCGATGCCACGGCGCTCACCGAGGCCGGTTACGTGGGTGAAGACGTCGAGAACATCTTGCTGAAGCTGTTGCAGGCAGCGGACTTCGACGTGAAGCGCGCGGAAACCGGGATCGTCTATATCGACGAGATCGACAAGATCGCACGCAAGGCCGAGAACGCATCGATTACCCGGGATGTCTCGGGCGAGGGCGTCCAGCAGGCGCTGCTCAAGATCCTGGAGGGCACCGTGGCATCGGTGCCCCCGCAGGGTGGCCGCAAGCACCCGCACCAGGAGTTCTTGCAGATCGACACCAGCAACGTGCTGTTCATCTGCGGGGGAGCGTTCGACGGGCTCGAGCGCCTCATCGCCGACCGTGTCGGCGAGCGCGGCGTCGGCTTCGGTGCGACGCTGCGCAACGCTACAGACAGCTCTGCGCTCGACATACTGCCGGACGTGCTGCCCGAAGACCTGCGGCACTTCGGCCTGATACCCGAGTTCATCGGCAGGCTCCCGGTGGTGGGCGTCGTCGATCCGCTGGGTCCCGACGCATTGCGACGCATCCTCACCGAGCCGAAGAATGCGCTGGTCCGCCAGTACCGCCGGATGTTCGAACTCGACGATGTTGAGCTCGAGTTCACCTCCGATGCACTCGAGGCAATCGTGGATCAGGCGATGCTGCGCAACACCGGCGCCAGGGGACTTCGAGCGATCCTCGAAGAAGTCCTGCTGGGGTTGATGTACGACCTGCCGAGCCGTGACGACGTGGCTCGCTGCATCGTCGACCGGAATGTGGTGCTGGACAAGGTGAACCCGACGCTGGTGCCCCGTTCGACCGTGACGCGCCGCGCATCTTGAACCCGGGGCCGCCAGACACTGGGCCGCCAGCATCAGCAGCTGGCCCGCTACGCGACTACGAGGCCGCTGTCGACTGGTTGGACTCCCACATCGACCTCGAGCGTCTGCTCGGCAGCCCCGAGGCGACGCCGCCCACGCTGGACCGCATGTGGACGCTCATGGGTGTCCTGGGCGACCCGCAGGACAGCGTGCCGGCGATTCACATCACCGGAACCAACGGCAAGGGCAGCACAGCACGGCTGGCCGTAGCACTGCTCGGGGCGTGCGGCCTCGCTGCGGGCAGCTACACCTCGCCGCACATCAATCGTGTCAACGACAGGATCGCAGTGGCCAACGAGCCGCTCGACGACGACTCGTTCACGATGGCGATCAGCGAGGTCGCCGTCTTCGAGCCGATGGTGATCGAGCGCTGCGGCGAACGGCCGAACTACTTCGAGGTGATGGCCGCGGCCGCGTACAACTGGTTTGCGTCCGCGGCCCATGTCAACGTGATCGAGGTGGGCATGGGCGGGCGCTGGGATGCGACCAACGTGGTGGACGCCGCGGTGGCGGTCATTACCAATGTGGGTGCCGACCATCTCGAGATCATCGGGCCCACGCTGGCAGACGTGGCCCAGGAGAAGGCAGGGATCATCTCCGCCGGGGCGACCGTCGTCTGCGGCGAGACGGCTCCCGAGCTCACCGACATCGTGGCCGCCGCAGCCACACAGGCAGATGCCGAGTTGTGGCGGAACGGCGTTGACTGGGACGTTCTGGACCGTCGGCTGGCAGTCGGCGGCCAGCTCGTGACCGTTCGCACCCCCTTCGGCGAGCACGCCGACCTCTTCGTGCCACTCCACGGCGCCCACCAGGCAACGAATGTCGCCACCGCCATCGCCTCAGTGGAGGCCTTCTTCGGTCGCCTTCTCGACGACGACGTCATAGCGGCTGCGCTGGACGGCATCTCGTTGCCAGCTCGCTTCGAGATCGTCGCCCGGCAGCCGACGGTGGTTATCGATGGGGCGCACAATCCCGCCGGTGCCGTCGCATTGCGCGACACGCTGGCGGAGTCGCTCCTGGTCGATTCGGACGGGGCCGACAGCGCCAGGGTGCTGGTCATCGGGGCGAACCGGCCGCACGATCCCGCCGCATTCTGCGAAGCACTCGGCCTCGGCCAGTTCGACGCAGTGGTAGCCACCGCAGCCCACTGGCCCCGCGCACTGCCGTCTGCGGAGATAGCAGCGGCCGTCGAGACTGTTCTGGGTGCTGACAGGCAGACCAGAGGCCGCTGGCGCCCGCCCGAGATCATCAGCACGGCCACTGTTTCGGAAGCTGTGCAAGCCGCCTGTGAACGGGCCGGTTCCGACGGGATCGTGGTGGTGAGCGGCTCACTGTACGTTGCCGCTGAAGCGCGGCGACTTCTGGGGGTTGACCCGCATTAGCCTCGGACGCGCAGCCAACGGCGCATCGCGCCAAGACGCGAGCCAGGCCGAGGGAGACAGCGATGCGGCAAACGCTGGTGATCTGTAAGCCCGACGCTGTCGAGCGCGGCCTCGTCGGCGAGATACTGAGCAGGTTCGAGCGCAAGGGGCTCGCTGTCGCGGCCTTGGAGCACGGGGTCATCGAGCGCGACACGGCCGAGCAGCACTACGCCGAACACGCTGGCAAGAGCTTCTACGCGCCGCTGCTGGAGTTCATCACGCGCTCGCCGTCGGTGGTCATGGTGCTCGAGGGTCCCGCCGACGCAGGCGACGACGTGTTCGCCGTGGTGCGCACCCTCATGGGTGCCACCAATCCCGCCACGGCGGCGCCTGGCACGATCCGGGGCGACTATGGACTGTCCCCGACCGAGAATCTCGTGCACGGCTCCGACAGCGATGCCTCCGCCCAGCGGGAGATCGCCCTGTTCTTCCCGTCGCTCGCACAAGCAGTTAACACAGCCCACAATGGCGCAGCCGAGAGCGCTGCGTCGATCAGTGAGGTGAGCGGCTGATGGCGTCGAACGGGTCATCCCGGCCGCGCCGGCGCGGATCGGTCTTCGGCGGCCGGGACATTGCGGTCGATCTCGGAACTGCGAACACGATCGTCTTCGTCCGCGGCAGGGGAATCGTGCTCAATGAGCCTTCGGTGGTCGCTGTCGACTCCATGACCGGCAACTCGCTGGCGGTCGGCCTCGAAGCCAAGCGGATGATCGGTCGCACACCCGGCAACATCACCGCGATCAGCCCTCTCAAGGACGGCGTGATCGCCGACTTTGACATCTGCGAGAAGATGCTCCGGCATTTCATCAACGAGGTCAGCCAGACGCGCTGGCCCAAGCCGCGCATGGTGATCTGCGTGCCATCGGGGATCACTGGGGTGGAGCAGCGCGCGGTGCAAGAAGCGGCCGAATACGCGGGCGCCCGCCGCGCCTACATCATCGAGGAGCCGATGGCCGCGGCGATCGGCGCCGGGCTGCCCGTGCAATCGGCGCAGGGAAGCATGATTGTCGACATCGGCGGCGGCACTACGGAAGTGGCCGTGATTTCGCTCGGCGGCATCGTGACGGCCCGCTCGGCTCGCATCGGCGGCAACATGATCGATGCGTCGATCAGCGCTCACGTCAAGAAGGAGCACGGTCTGGTCGTGGGCGAGCGCACCGCAGAGGAGATCAAGCTCGCATTGGGGTCGGCCTGGCCGCTGCAGCAGGAGATCTACGCCGAGGTCCGCGGCCGCGACATGGTCAGCGGGCTGCCTGAGTCGGTCAGCGTCGACAGCCAGGAGATACGCGAGGCGATCGCGGGGCCGGTCAGCGCCATTGTCGATTCGGTAAAGGCGACGCTCGATGACACGGCGCCAGAGTTGGCAGCCGATGTCATGGACTACGGCATCACGCTCGCTGGCGGCGGGGCGATGCTGCGCGGACTGCCGGATCGACTGCGCTCGGAGACAGGCGTTGCAGTCCACATCGCGGAGGACCCGCTGTTTGCCGTCGTGCGGGGTTCAGGCCAGACGCTCGAAGAATTCGACGTACTCCACGGAGTGCTGTACTCCTCCACCGAGGGGCGCTGACGCCCCCGGCCGTGGCCCGCCGCGCCGGCATTCGGAGACGCACCTGGCTCCGCTTGGCCCTGCTCGTCGTGACGGCCATTGCATTGCTCACGCTCGACGCGCGCGGTTCGGGCGGTGTGCTGGACACCGCGCGCGGCGCGACCTTGGATCTTCTGGGACCGGTGCGGACGTTTGGCGACTGGGTGGCCGAACCGTTTCGCAACGCGTGGCGCGGGATCGTCAGCTACGACGACTTGGAGGCTGAGAACGCGCAGCTGCGCGGCGAGCTGGCTGAAGCCGAGGCATCGGTGCTGCGAGTCGGCGAGTTAGAACGGGATCGCCAAGAGTTGCTTGCGCTGGTGGGCGCGCGCGACGCTGCCCCGGCAATTCCCCGTGTCACGGCGCGGGTCATCGACGCACCGGTGTCCAACTTTGAACGCACGATCGAGCTTGCGAAGGGTCGGCGCGACGGCATCCGGGAGGGCATGCCAGTAGAGTGCGGCGACGGACTGGTCGGGCGGGTGGTGCAGGCCAGCACCACTCGTTCGCGCGTCGAGCTGCTGACCGATCCGAATTTCGACGCCGGCGTGCGCATCGTCCGGTCCGGGGACGACGGCTTGGCTTCGGGACGGGGGCCGGGCCGCGACCTCGAAGTGAGCTATATCGAGCTCGAAACCGTCGTCATCCCCGGCGAGACCGTGGTGACGAGCGGCTTTGCGGGCAGCACGTTCCCCCCAGGGCTGCTGGTGGGCACGGTCACCGATGTCGAGCCGGACGCTGTGCGGGGTGCGCAACGGGTCACCGTGCACCCCGCTGCGGACCTGGAGCGGCTTCGGTGGGTACAGGTACTGCTCTACGAGCCCAACGTCCCCGAGCCGGTGATCGTGGATCGCGAACCCACGGACAGCCCAGCCGATGCTGGCGCAGCAGGCGGCCAGTCATGAGGGGCGCCCGATGACGGGGCGAGGGCGATGATGGCGGGCGCCGGGCCGCTGGCCCGGTCAACGCTGGTGTTGGCCGTTGCCGTCGTCGTTCACGTGGGCTTGCTGGCACACATCACCCCGGCGGGAGTCATCGTCGATCCACTGGTCTTGCTGGCCGTCGCTGGCGGCATGATGGGCGGCCGCAGCGCAGGGGCGACCTTCGGCGGGGGCTGCGGCCTCGCGGCCGATCTCATCCTTCACACGCCGTTCGGCATGTCGCTGCTCGTGCTGACGCTGGTGGGGTATCTGTCGGGTGCCATCACCGAGCAGATCCCCTCGGCCGGCAGGCTCGCTCGTGCTGCGATCGCGTCATTGCTGGCAGCGGGCGGGATCGGCCTCTTCGCCGGCGCCGGCTGGCTGATGGATCTTGTCTACGTGACGGAGGCACCGCTTGTCCGCATCGCCATCGTGACCGGCGCTGCGTCCCTGCTGACCAATCCGCTGCTCGAGCGAGCGACTCGCTGGGCCCTCATCATCCGTCCGCGCATGACCGCTAGTCCAGAAAGCACGGCGCGCGGTGGATGAGCGGGTCCGCCGGCGGATGGCCTTCATCGGCATCGTGATAGTGGGACTGTTCGGAGCGCTGTTCACCCGACTGTGGTACCTGCAGGTACTCGAGACGGAGCAGTTCGCGGCGGCTGCGGAGTCGAATCAGGTCCGCATCATCATCACGCCGCCGACGCGCGGCCGCATCCTCGACCGCCATGGCGTGGTGCTCGCAGACAACGTCCGCACCGGCGTGGTGACCTATGACCACTCGAGATACAGCGAGCAGCACACCGAAGCCGTGCTGACCGAACTGGCTGACCTGCTCGATGTGCCCGCCGCGCGGCTCAGCCAGGGTTTTGCCGACCAGCGCACCCACCCGCTGGCCCCGAAGGTGGTCGCGACGGGTCTCGACGAAGACGGCCTGCTGAGGGTGGCCGAGCGCTCGATTGCCGGCGTGGAGGCCCGGTGGGACTGGGTGCGGGTATACCCGCAGAACGAGGTGGGCGCGCACATCGTCGGTTACGTCGGGGCGATGTCGGAGCGCCAGCATCGCGAGCTGATCGACGACGGCTACCTGCCGTACGAGCGGGTCGGCAGGGCTGGCATCGAGGGTCTCTTCGAAGCGGAGCTCCATGGCGAACCGGGACGCACCAAGCTTGAGGTTGACCGTCAGGACCGCGTGCAGCGGATATTGGCCGATGTCCCCCCCGAACCGGGACACGACATCGTGCTCTCCATCGACGTCGAATTGCAGGCCGCCGCCGAGTCATACCTGCGGCAGGGACTGATCTCAGCGCGCAAGACAGTGAGCGAGGACTCCGGCTTCTTCTACCCGGCGCTCACCGGGGCTGCCGTCGTGATGGACGTGCGCAACGGTGACGTGCTGGCGATGGTGTCGCACCCGACCTACGACCCCACGTGGATGGTTGAGGGACTGTCGTTGGCGGAGTACCGGTCGGTATTCGAGAATCCCTACGCCCCCGGCGCGCTCAACAACCTCGCCGTGCAAGGCACCTACTCGCCCGGGTCGGTGTTCAAACCGGTGACGGCGCTCGCCGGTTTGGACGCGGGACTCATCTCGCCGCGGGCGGCCTTCCATGACGTGGGCTACTACAGGATCCCCGATGCGCGTGGCTGCACCGGCCGCTGCACGTTCTTCAATGCCGATAGAGCTGCCCTCGGCACCTTGGACCTCTCCGGGGCATTGACCCGATCGAGCGACGCCTACTTCTACAAGGTGTCCGACGACCTCTTCTGGATCGATGGCCCTGAGCAGTGGGCAATTCAGGACATGGCCCGCTCGCTCGGTTTCGGATCCCCGACCGGCGTGCAGCTGCCGTTCGAGAAATCGGGCCGGGTGCCCGACGGCGACGTCAAGCAGACCCTCTTCGAGTTGAGCCCCGAGGCCTACAACCCCTACGACGAACCAGCGCGATGGTTCCCGGGCGACAACATCAACACCGGCATCGGCCAGGGGCTTGTCGCCGTGACACCGATGCAGCTCGCCAACGCCTACGCCACGATGGCCAACGGCGGGACGCTCTTCTCGCCGAACATCGTCGAAGCGGTGGTCTCGCGGCGCGCCGAGTCGTTCGGCGAGCCGGTACTGACCTTCGAACCCCGGGTGCTCGATGTGGTGGACTTCCCTGGAGGGAGTGCTGTCGTGCGGGAAGGGTTGAGCAACGTCACGAATTCCCGGTTGCGAGGCACCGCCGCGAAGGCGTTTGAGGGCTATGACCACGCGGGCTACCCGGTGTCGGGCAAGACCGGCACGGCCCAGGCGCAGGGCTTGAACGCCGTGCTGCGGCGCAAGAAGGAGGACACGGCGGTGTTCGTTGCGTGGGCGCCGTCGCACGATCCTCGCTATGCCGTGGCTGTGGTCATGGAAGAGGCCGGCTACGGCGGCGAGGCGGCAGCGCCCGTGGCTCGGCGGATCCTCGAGGCAGTGAGGGCCTACGAGCAGCGCTGGCCCGAGCCCCAGATTGCGTTCTCGCCGCCTCAGCCCGAGTGCCCCGAGGTGCCAGAGGCGCTGCGAGGTGATCCGGCATTCCTGGGCTACGTGCCCGAAGGCTGCCCGTGGGGCATCCAGCTGCCGCGGGCGAACACGCCGTCGGATGCGGACGGTGACGGCATCCCCGATGTGGACCAGATCGAGGGCGCCCTTCCGGCCAACGCCCAGCGCCGCAGGGAGGCACTGCGGCGCAATCAGACACGCCGCAGGGAGGCACTGATCAGGGCTGGGGCTGGGTCGTGATCGCACGGCTGCTGAATCGTTCCCAGACACGGCGCGAGCTGCAGTCGCCAGCGTGGTTCGCCGACTACTCATTGGCGCTGGCTGCGATAGCGATAGCGCTGCTCGGCGTCGCGATGAACTACTCCTCCACATGGCGAAGCCTGTCCTTCGAAGGCGGCGACCCGTGGACCGTGGCGCGACGCCAAGCGATCTTCGTGGGTGTCGGCATCGTGGTGATGATCATCGCCGCCGTCGTCGACTACCGGGTGCTGCGTTTCTACGCGACGCCTGCCTACCTGTTGGCGCTCGGAGCACTGGGTGGGCTGTTGTTCTGGGGGCCCGAGATTCGCAATGCGCGGTCGTGGTTCGTGCTGCCGGGCGTCGGCTTCCAGGTGCAGCCCTCCGAGTTCGCGAAGCTCGTCGTGATCGTGTCGCTGGCGGCGTTCGTCGCCAGCCACGAGGGATACCTGCGCTTCGACACGCTGTTCAACGCGGGCCTGCTGCTGGTAGTGCCCATGAGCCTGATCTACCTGCAGCCCGACCTCGGCACGATGCTGGTCTTCGTAGCCGTCGCCATGGGCATGCTGCTGGTCGCAGGGGCGCAGCTGCGCCACATCGTGGTCATTTCGCTCACCGGAATCCTGGCGCTCGTGCTCGTGTTCAGCATCGACGCGTTCCAAGGCCCCCGCTTGCTCAATGAGACGCAGCGAAACCGCTTGACGGCGTTCTTGGATCAGGACTTCGAGCCCCTGGAAGCCTCGTACAACCTGCGTCAGAGCCAGATCGCCATCGGTGCGGGCGGCATCTGGGGCCAAGGCTGGAAGCAAGGCACCCAAACCAACCTGGACTTGGTTCCCGAGCAGCACAACGACTTCATCTTCACGGCGCTGGGAGAGGAATTCGGCCTCGTCGGCGGCACGCTCCTGCTCGCGCTGTATGCCTATATGTCCGTGCGCATATGGCAGATCGCTCGCGTCGCCAGCGACCCGTTCGGACGATTACTCACCGTCGGCATCCTCTCCATGCTGCTGTTCCAGGTGTTTCAGAACATCGGCATGACCATCGGCATCATGCCCATCACCGGAATCCCGTTACCGCTCATGAGCCACGGCGGCTCTGGCACGGTCACCGCCTTCGCCGCAGTAGGCATCGTCATCAGCGTCGGAGCGCGGCGCTTCACCCTCTAGGCACAGCCTCGCTTCCTGCCGCCGGCGCAGCGGGCACACGCTGGATAATCCACGAGGGCCGGTAGCGTTGAGGTTGCAATGACAACGCTGTGGCCCCGGCTCGAGCCTTTGCTGCCACGTGTCTCCAAGCCGGCGAGGTATATCGGCTGCGAGGACGGGATGCAACGACCGACCGTCGGCCCGCACCTCACGTCGTGGCTGCTGGCCTATCCCGACACGTACGAGATCGGCTTGCCGAACCAGGGCTTGCAGATCCTCTATGAGCTGCTGAACGAGCGCCCGGACGCCAGCGCCGAACGCACCTACGCGCCGTGGATCGACCTGGAAGCCGAGATGCGAGCCGCGGGGCTGCCGCTGTTCTCGGTGGACACGCACCGGGCGGCAGGCGACTTCGACATCATCGCCTTCAACCTCTCGGCTGAGCTCGTGTACACCAACGTGCTCAACTGCATCGATCTGGCGGGGTTGGACGTGCGTGCAGCCCGGCGCAACGATGACGACCCGCTCATCGGTGCCGGCGGCCATTGCGCCTACAACCCCGAGCCCCTGGCGGACTTCGTGGACTTCTTCGTAATCGGCGATGGCGAGGAGGTGGTCGCCGAGATCACTGAAGCCGTCGGTGCCTGGAAGCGAACCGGCAAGCGGCCGGGCACGCGCGCCACGATCCTGCGAGACCTCGCCGGCATCGAGGGTGTGTATGTGCCGGCGATGTACGACATTGCCTATGACGGGCCGGCACTCGCCGCCGTCACACCGAAGTACCCGGACGTGCCAGCGCTGGTCGCCAAGCGCACAGTGGCCGATCTTGCCGAGTGGCCGTATCCGCGGCGGCAGCTCGTGCCGGTGACCGAGGTCGTCCATGACCGGCTCTCGGTCGAGGTGTTCCGGGGATGCACCCGGGGCTGCCGCTTCTGCCAGGCGGGAATGATCACCCGCCCGGTTCGTGAGCGCCCCGCTGCCCAGGTCCGCGAGATGGTGACTTCAGGCCTCGAGCGCAGCGGCTACGACGAAGTCAGCCTGATGTCGCTGTCGACTGCCGATTACAGCGGGATCGCCGAGCTCGTGCGCGACACGGTCACCGCCGGCGGCAACCCCACAGGCGGCACAGGCGGCGCTGACGCCAACCGGATCAGCGTTTCGCTGCCGAGCATGCGTGTCGACGCCTTCACCGTCGACGTGGCGTCCCAGGTATCGCGCGCCCGTCGCACGGGGCTCACCTTTGCCCCGGAGGCAGGGTCGTGGCGGCTGCGCCAGATCATCAACAAGCTCATCACCGAAGAAGACCTGTACGGGGCGGTGCGCTCGGCCTACAGCCAGGGCTGGCACCGCATGAAGCTGTACTTCCTCACGGGCCTGCCGTCGGAGATGGACCCCGACACAGAGGCAATCGCCCACTTGGCCGATGCCTGCACCCGGATCGGGCAGGAATACACCAAGCGTGCATCGGTGACGGTGTCGCTGGGGGGCTTCGTGCCCAAACCGCATACGCCGTTCCAGTGGTTCGGGCAGAACCCGCCCGAAGAGCTGGCGCGAAAGGTGCGGCTGGTGCGCTCGGCGCTGGGTCGCAACCGGCGGGTGCAGCTGAAGTGGCACGACCCGGCCGCTTCGACGGCGGAGGGCATCGCCAGCCGAGGTGATCGCCGCGTCGGGGCGGTCATCGAATACGTCTGGCGCAAGGGCGGCACGTTCCAGGAGTGGAGCGAGCGCTTCGACTTGAGCTTGTGGGAAGAGGCCATGGCAGCGTGCGGCCTCAGCCTCGATTGGTACGTGTACCGCCATCGCGGCGAGCACGAGGTGCTGCCCTGGGACCACATCGGCGCCGGGCTGCACCGCGACTTTCTCTGGCACGACTGGCAGGACGCCCTGGCTGGGCATGGCCTGCCTGACTGCCGATGGACCCCGTGCTACGACTGCGGGGCCTGTACTGAATATGGGATCGAGCACATGGTTGCGTCCCCCGTCGCCCCCAATGGCGGCAGTCAGGGGACGGGACAGGATCTCGCGACCGGCCATCTCGTGCCGGTTGAGCTGCGCCCTCGCCAGTTGGCGGGCGCAGGCGCACCGAGCGGGGGCGGCGCATGATGCGCTGGGCCACCGCACCGGTGCCGAGCTGCAGTGCCGCTCCCACCCTCGTGGGTGGGAGATGTCGTTGAAGCTGCGCGTCCGCTTTTCCAAGGTCGGCAAGATCCGGTTCATCGGTCACCGCGACGTGGCGCGCGTCACCGAGCGCGCCGTGCGCAAAGTTGGGCTGCCGGTGACCTACAGCCAGGGCTTCTCGCCTCGGATGAAGCTGAGCTTCGGGCTGGCGCTGCCCACCGGGTACGAGTCGGAAGCCGAGTTCGTGGAGTTGCCGCTCGTTGCAGACGCGGTGCGCGACGGGGGAGCTGCAGAACCAGGTGCCAGGCATGCAGCGGGTCCTGTGATTGTCTGCCGGAGCGGAACTCATGCACCCTGCGAGCACGGGCTGCAGTCGGCTGGTCCGGGCTACTGCACCGTTGCCGAGGCGCTCAGCGAGGCGCTGCCGGTGGGCATGGAGGTGTCCGCTGCGACGTTGGTCGACGGACGCGGCCCGTCGCTGCAAGCGGCGGTTCACTCGTGCGGTTGGCAGTTCGAGATCGTTGGGCTCGATGCATCCGCAGCGGCGAAAGCGGTTGCAGACTTCCTTGCCGCCGGTACCGTCGTAACTGAACGGGTGCACAAAGGCGAGACCGTGAGTTCGGATATCCGGCCCAGCGTTGAGGTGCTGCAGGTGGTCGGATGCTCGGATCGAGGGGCGGTGCTGAACGCCGAGCTGTCAGCTACGCCCCGGGTGGTGCGCCCCAGCGAACTGGTGCCGGCGCTTGCGCCGGCACACGAGATGGGCATAGCCCGGAGAACACATCAATGGACGAGTGGCGCCGCAGGACGAGCCGAACCGGCCGTGCCTGCCGTGTGCGCCCAGAAGAACAAGGAACCCATCAGTGGATGAATCAACACTGAACGACACAACACCTGCCGTGCGTAAACGACGACTGGTCGTGCCCGCAACGCAGAACGAGAACACCGAGGACAAACCAGAGCCCAAGGCAAAATCCAAGCCCAAGCCCAAGGCGAAGTCGGAGCCGAAGGCCAAGCCCAAAGCAAGTTCCGGGCCCAAGCCGAAGTCGAAGGCCGATCCCCCGCAAGCCGAGCCCGAATCTGCGAAACCACCGGTCCCGCCGGTACCGCCGCCGGCCCGCAAGCCCCAGATCGGAGACAGCCGCCCGGCGCCCGCTCAGCAGGCACCCGATGGCGATGGTGCCGGCGGTCGCCGCCGTCGCAGGCGGGGCGGCCGCGGCCGATCCAGCGAGACCGCGACGGCCACCACGGAAACTCGCAATGGCGCCCACGCCCCGGTCGAGGCCATCCTGGCCGACCAGCGGCCGCTTGAGCTCGACGATGAGCAGCTCACCGAGCGCCGCGGCAAGTACCGCAACGGCAAGCCGCTGGGCCGGTACCGGATGTGTGTTCATGTCTCCGAGGGAGCGACGCACATCTCCGTACTCGAAGGCCGATCACTGATCGAGTACTACGTGAGCCGTCCTTCCGACGACATCTCCGAAATCTACGGCAACCTCTACCTCGGTCGGGTGCGGCGTGTGCTTCCGGGCATGGAAGCGGCGTTCGTCGACATCGGCACGCCCAAGCAGGCGGTGCTCTACCGGGGCGATCTGACCGTTGCATCCGACGAGAGCGATGACGACGGCGGATCGGAACGCAAGCGGGCCGGCGGGCGGCGAGGGCGTTCAGTGTCAGGGCCGGCGATCGGCGAGCTGATCAAGAACGGCCAGACGATCATGTGCCAGGTCATCAAGAACCCGATCGGCCACAAGGGTGCCCGCCTGACTACCGAGGTGTCGCTGCCGGGCCGTTTCGTGGTGCTCATTCCGAACAGCAGCGTGATGGGCATCTCGCGTCGCCTGCCCAGCCGCGAGCGGCGCCGTCTGCGCAGCCTGCTGGCCAAGGAGATTCCGGATGGCTTCGGTGTCATCCTGCGGACGGCTGCCGAGAACGTCACCGCGGCCGAGATCCGCCGCGACATCGAACGGCTCACACAGCAGTGGACCAAGATCTCCGAACTGGCGGAACGCTCCGATGCGCCTGTGCTGCTGTTCCGGGAGCCCGAGTTGGCCGTGCGCATCATCCGCGAGCAGTTCACCGCGGACTTCCGTGAAGTGGTGATCGATGACCCGGCGCTGTTCGAACAGGTCAAGGGCTACATGGAGGCGGTGGCAGCACCGCTGGTGGACCGCATCCGGTACTACGACCCGGTCGCTGAACGGCTGCCGCTGTTCGAGCGGGTGCACGTGGCTGAGCAGGTGCGCAAGGCCACCGATCGTAAGGTTTGGCTGCCATCGGGCGGGTCGCTCATCATCGAGCACACCGAAGCGTTGACGGTGATCGACGTCAACACAGGGCGCAACGTGGGCAAGTCCAGCCTGAACGAAACGCTGTTCCAGAACAACCTGGAGGCCGCTACCGAGATCGCGAAGCAACTGCGGCTGCGGGACATCGGCGGGATCATCATCATCGACTTCGTGGACATGGACGACAAGCAACAGCGGGACAAGCTCATGTCGACGCTGAACGAGGCGCTGGCTCGCGACAAGACCCGTACGGCCACCGAACCGATTTCGGACATGGGCATTGTGCAGATGACCCGGATGCGCACCGGTGAGGGGTTGCTGGAGTCGATGTCGGACCCGTGCGAAGCGTGCGACGGACGCGGCATCCAGCTGCGCGAGTCGCTGTTTGCTTGATTCTGGGCCGCAAATCCACTCGCCGATCCAGTGGCCTCATCGGTATCCTCTCCAACCGATGTACGCAGTCATCGCTACCGGCGGCAAGCAGCGCCGCGTCGAGGCCGGCCAGCGGCTCGACATTGAGCTGCTCGCGGTTCCGCCCGGCGAAGAGGTCACCTTCACGCCGGTGCTGGTGGTGAATGACGGTGCCGTGCTGGCGACGCCCGACGAGCTGGTCGGCGCCTCGGTGACCGGCCGGGTGGTCGGCGAGGTCAAGGGGCCCAAGATCGACGGCTTCACTTACAAGAACGCCACGACCAACCGGCGCAGGTGGGGGCACCGGCAGCGCTACAGCACGGTCGAGATCACCCACATCGCAACCGCCTAGAGGCATCGCGGCAGGCACGCGAGAGCGGACACAACTCGAGACCGGACAAGAGGGACAGCACCATGTCGAAGACCAAGGGCGGAGGCTCGACTCGCAACGGCCGAGACTCCGTTGCAAAGCGCCTGGGCGTGAAGGTCTATTCGGGGCAGACCATCGACGCCGGCGGCATCATCGTGCGCCAGCGGGGCACCAAGTTCCATCCCGGCCGGAACGTGGGCCGCGGCAAGGACGACACCCTGTTCGCGACAGCTCCCGGCGTGGTGCGTTTCGGCTTCCGCCGCGGGCGCCGGCTCGTCGACGTCGTGCCGTCGTAGTTCTCCAGTACTTCGTCCCGAGACCTGAAAGCGTCTGCGAGGGCGCCAAGAGGCTGAGCCGAATGGCGAAGCCGTGGCCCGAGCGGCCCGTGAGCCCGTATCGAATGAAACTGGGAACATGAGCGGGAAACAAACAGGTTCCTCGGCAGGATGGTTCGCCAGTCCGCGCACCCTCTCATGAGCGACTTTGTCGACGAGTGTCAGCTGCACGCGAAGGGTGGTGACGGCGGGGCGGGCTGTGTGTCGTTCCGCCGTGAGTCTCACGTGCCGCGCGGTGGACCCGATGGCGGCGACGGTGGGCACGGCGGCGATGTGTGGGTGGTGGCCGACCGCAACGTGGCATCGCTGCTGGCGTTCCGCGACTTCCCGTTCCGGCGTGCTACCGACGGCGGCCACGGCCAAGGGCGCAAACGGCATGGCCGCAACGGTGTCGACGAGCTGGTGCGCGTGCCCGAGGGCACCATCGTGCGCGACCGTGACGGAGCGGTCTTGGCCGACCTGGTGCATGAAGGCGATCGCTGGCTGGCGGCGCAGGGCGGGCGCGGCGGTCGGGGCAATGTCCGCTTCGCTTCGAACCGAATGCGCGCGCCCCATTTCGCCGAGCAGTCCGAGCCCGGCGAGGAGCGCTGGCTCGGCCTCGAGCTGAAGCTGATGGCAGATGTCGCACTGGTGGGGTTCCCGAACGCAGGCAAGAGCACCTTCATCAGCGCCGTGTCGGCAGCGCGGCCGAAGGTCGCTTCGTACCCCTTCACGACGCTCACGCCCAGCCTCGGAGTAGTGCGGCTCGACGACGGCTCGGGAATCGACGCCGACAGCTTCGAGATGGTGATTGCTGATGTGCCTGGGCTGATCGAGGGCGCCGCGCAGGGCAAGGGCCTCGGACACCAGTTCCTGCGCCATGTCGAGCGAGCCCGGGTGCTGCTGATCATGGCCGATCTGGCCGAAGTCGCAGATCGTGATCCCCATGAACAGGTGGATGTGCTGCTCGGTGAACTCGAGCTTCACGACCCCGCGCTCGCAGCGCGGCGCCGGCTGGTAGTGGGCACCAAGGCCGACGTGGCCCACCTCGCCTGGGACGGGCCGCGGCTCAGCGC
>NZ_JAPYOK010000104.1:0-13001 GCF_028283155.1 Candidatus Poriferisodalis multihospitum
GACCTACATCGCTCCGCGACGGCCAAACACCCTCTTGCCATTGTTGTCCACGGATACCACGGCACTTGGGCCAAGCATCGACAGGCGTGTGACAGGCCGCCTTTAGGCTGGTGACAGGAGTCGCGCGGAGGAGATGTGGCAACGAGCAAGCAGGCTGACGACAGCATCACGACTGGCACTGCTATGGGAGCAGGCATCTACTCGTTTCCCCAGGCAGCCCAGATTGTGGAGCGAAACCGCGATGTGTCGCGCGCCCAGATCCGTCGCTGGATGACGGTCGTCCGGCCACCCACGCACAACAGCGACGCCAAGACGACGATCGGCTTTCTCGACCTGATCGGCTTGGAAATGGTGTGCCGCTTCCGTGACCGCGGCGCTTCACTTCAGAGGGTCCGCCGGGTGCTCGATGCCATGCGCGAACAGTTTCCCGACATTCAGCACCCGCTGGCTCACGAGTCCTTCTACACCGACGGGCACAACGTCTGGGTTGAGTTCCAAGGGCACGCAGAGGAGATTGTCGGGAGCCGCAAGGGACAGCGGGCCATCACCTCCGCCATCAAGACGTTCGCCGAAGAGATCCAGTTCATCGACGGGCGCGCGGCCTCGTGGGATGTTGCCCAATGGATCGAGATCAACCCTCGCATCTGCTTCGGCGCTCCGGTAGTGGCGGGAACCAGGATCCCCGTCAAATCCATCATCGCCAGCCTCGCGGAAGATTCTCCCGAGGACGTCGCACGCGGCTTCAACCTCAGCGTGACCCGAGTGAAGGCCTGTGCGGAGTTCGCACGACAGACCGCGTGACACCCGCTTCTGCCTCGACGCGAATATTTCTCCGAGGGCAGCTGCGGGCATCGACAATGTGATTCACGTTTCCGAAGTGGACGCGCTCAGCCGCACGCACGGCGGTCATTCCAATGCGGACGACTACGACATTGCCGTCTGGTGCGCGGATAACGGCTACGTGCTGGTGACCTGCGACAGCGACTTCCGATCCCGACGGCAGCGGGCGCAGTCGATCCAGCAGGCTGGAGTCGAAGTCGTCGTGTTCACCTATGAGCTCGCTGGCCTCAGCAATCACATCTCGACGGTCGCAAGGCGGGTGCCGCTTTGGGAGCAGAAACTGAGCGGGATTGCATACGCGCCGCGCGTCTGGCTGCAGCACAGGCGTGGTGCGCTGCGTGAGGACCGACCGGATCAGTCAAGTGGGCAAGATTGATGACGGTCTTGGTTCCGATTCGAGACAAGCTCGCTACGAAACTGCGAGGTCAACAATGAGCTACACCGAAGCGGAGGTGTCTGCAGCACGCGCCGCGATGGGCATGTACCGCGGTGAAGCCGAGGGTGAAGTCGCGGCTGCGCTGGCGGTCGTTGGTCTCAGCGCTGAGCGGGCACACAAGGAAGCGAAGATTCGCGACGACATGATCCGGGTGGCTCATCGGTCAGGAGCGTCACTGCGTCAGCTTGCGGAAGTTTCCGGACTGGGACGCGAAGCCGTGACGTCCATCGTCGAATCGGGCCGCCCGCAGCACTGAACCGCCGATCTGCGAGAAACAACGCACCGAGAGCGTTTGCATACGGCTCTTCTTGCTAAGTCAGATGCTCTGCTGCGAGTCCACGCATGCGTCGACCTCCTTGCGGATGTCGGACCATGCGATGGGCGACGCGAGACGGTCGAGCGTGCGTATGCCGACCGATTTCTGCGAACCGAGCGCTTGGTCGAGCACTTTGGTCGAGACCACCCAAAACGTCCATTGGGTGGGATCGGCGACATCGTCGTTGGTGGCTGCCACAGGCTCGTGCAGGCAGAACACGTACACATCGGCAAAGCGCACCGGCTGATCGTGCGGAATCCACTCATCGCTTGCGGCCGTCCATGAGCTCGATCTCTGCTCGATGCCGAACCGAATCGTCGACGGCCGCTCCTGACTCCAACTCTGGCTGCGTCCTGACGCCTTGATCTCGATCTTCGTCTCGCGATACATCAAGTCGTAGGCGTCCCACTCCCGCCGCGGTGTCGCCTCATCGATCACGCCCAGCGCTTCGCCGACGAGCCATTCTGCAAAGAGCCCTCGGTTGCGGTTGTCAACCAGGTTGCCGAGGGCCCATCGACGAAACCGGTCGATGTCCAACTCACTACTAGACACGGACGCTGACGGCATCGAAGTCCCGGCCAGCCGACGTGCTAGGCGCGGCGGGCGATTGGCAAAGACGGCTGCCAGGTTCGCTCGGGTCCCATCCGTGGCCTTGCAGGCCAGCCGAAGCGTTCCTTGAGCGCTTGGCTGGCCATCGGATCATTCATCTCCAGCACGCCTGACACGGCTTTCGCACTCAGCGCCGCTTCGATCATGCGCTGAGCCGCTCCGCCGGTTGGCAGATGCGACGTCAGCACGTAGTACGGCGTATCATCACCGATCGAACGCAAGAGGAATCCCGTCAGCAACGCTTTCTTGACCGTGTCCGTGCGTTGCATCCCCGGTCGTGAACCCTTGAAGGAACCCTTGTACTCGAAGTACACGAGTTCACCGTTGGGAGCCTCAGCGACATCGTCGATTTCACAACCAATGTCCGCGAACTTCCGCCTGCCGTGAAGCTCGAACCCGAGCGCGCCCAAGTACGCCTTGGCCTGCTGTTCAAATGCAGCGCCCTGCCGACTCGAGTCAGCTTGGAAGTCGTCGCCGACTTCGCGAAGCATTCCCAAAGCCTCGCGCGACCTGCGCAGATGCGCCAATTTCACGCAGTGATGACGGTGAGACCGGAACGAGAGCTCTGCGACTGGAGCGCTCGTGGGTCAGCTCAATCGGCAGGGTCGGCGTCGGCTATGAGGAACATCATCGAGGCTTCGCAGGCTGCCTGACCGTCGACGCTGGCGGTTCCGGAGGCTCGACCGGCGCGGGCCGACAGGCGATCGATCGTGGCTTCCAGGCGCAGCGTGTCGCCTGGGATGACCTGGCGGCGGAAGCGGGCCTTGTCGATGCCGCCGAACAGCGCCAGCTTGCCCTCAAGCGACGATGCCGAGGCAGCAGCGAGGCCGGCGGTCTGCGCCAAGGCCTCAACCATCAACACCCCGGGCAGCGTCGGGCGGCCAGGGAAGTGACCCGCAAAGAAATCTTCGTCGCCGGTCAGGCGCCACAGCGCGACGCAGCGCTCGCCGGGCTCGAGTTCGACGATCTCATCGACCAGCAGGAATGGCGCCCGGTGCGGCAGCAGTTCATCGGGTCGCGGGAACCCGCCCTCGGGGTCAGTCACCGATGCGAAGCTAGCGAGACAGCCAAGAAGTGCGGATCACTCGGTGCCGAAGGTGCTGCGCTGATAGGCAACGACCGCTGCGATCTCGGCATCGGTGAGGATTCCGCCGAACGGGGGCATCGAGCCCCGGCCGGTCCACACCA
Organism: Candidatus Poriferisodalis multihospitum; assembly: GCF_028283155.1. Classification (NCBI taxonomy): domain Bacteria; kingdom Bacillati; phylum Actinomycetota; class Acidimicrobiia; order Acidimicrobiales; family Candidatus Poriferisodalaceae; genus Candidatus Poriferisodalis; species Candidatus Poriferisodalis multihospitum. Next base: position 3,390 of record NZ_JAPYOK010000104.1, read on the forward strand.
CCGACAGGTGGTTGCGCACGCTCAGGCGTTCATCGACGCCGCCGAGTGCGGCACCCACGCCGCCGCCGCCGTCGCTGCCGTGGCACACCGAGCAGCTATCACCGAACACCTCGCTCCCGAGCGCTACATCTGCGCTCTCGAACGCCAGCTCCAGCCGCTCCAGATCGGCCTCTGTCGCATCGGTGCCGCCGCAGCCCGCCAGTGCGAGCACCACGACCAGCGCTAGCGCGACCAGCGCCTGCACCGCCCGCACCCGGACGAACCGTCGGGAGCGAGCACTGCCAGGCGCAACGTGAGCCCTCATCGGATCTCCCGAGGTGTGCCGACGCCGGTGTAGCGACTGGGGGGTTCCATCCAGCGACGGGTCATCCAGTCGGCATCGCGGTAGTGGGCGTGGAAATGGTCGGGGATCTGGCGCATCACCTGATCCACTCTCCCACCTCCGGGCCCGAATCTGAGTTCACCCGCTTCGACCAGCCGAGCCAGCATTGCCTCCAGCTCGTCGGGAGGGGGTCCAGTGCCGTGCTGCTTCCACACCACCATCGGCGTGGCACATACTTCGCAATCAGCCACCCAGCACAGCTCGTCCTCGTAGTACCAGTGCGTGAAGCGGGCGGCCTCGCACAGCTCGCAGTCGTCGTACGCCGCAGTACCTGTTCGCGACGATTCGGCGGGATCCGGATCGGCGGTGCTCACCGGTCAGCCGTGGTCCAGCGCCGTCCGGTAGGAAGCCACGAGCTCGCCCACAGCCTCGGGGCCATCGGACATCAAGGTGCGGACGACTGCGGAGCCGATGATGACGCCATCGGACACATCACACGCCTCAACGGCTTGGGACGGCGAACCGATGCCGACACCGGTGAGCACGGGCCGGTCGGTGACGGCCAGACAGCGGGCAGCAATCTCGGTGGCTGTGCGGGCGAGCGCTGACCGTTCGCCGGTCACTCCGAGCAAGCCGACCGCATAGACGAAACCGCGTGACGCCCCGCACAGATCAGCGAGCCGGTGCTCGGGCGTGGTGGGTGCAGCCAGCAAGATCGCCTCGAGGCCAGTCTCGGCCGCCGCCTCCAGCCACGGCCCCGCCTCGACATACGGCAGGTCGGGCAGGATCGCCGCGCAGACACCCGCATCGAGCAGCGCCGAAGCGAAGCGTTCGTGCCCCTGGTGGTGGCAGAGGTTGTAGTACGTCATCACGGCGTGCGGCACGCCAGTGTCGAGCTCCCGTGCTTCCTCCAGCACCGACGCCGGGGTCGCGCCGTCGGCCAGTGCAGCCGTTGACGCCTGCTGGATGACCGGTCCGTCCATCACCGGGTCGGAGAAGGGAACGCCAATCTCGATGGCATCGGCGCCGGCCGCCGCTGCCGCCTCCACCGCGCGTTGCCAGCCCTTGTAACCGCCAGTGACGTACGGCACCAGCAGCTTCGCGCCGCTGTCACGTCGAGCCCGCAAATGCGTCTCGAGCGCGCCGAAGACTCCGGCCGGATCAGCCGGCGATGCCTCGCTCACGAGTCCAGCCCACCCATGCCGAGCACGTCCATCATCTGGTCGACGTCCTTGTCGCCACGGCCCGAGAGATTCATCAACACGGTTTGGCCCTGGATGGTCGGCGCTGCACGCACGATCCATGCCAGAGCGTGTGCGCATTCCAGCGCCGGGATGATGCCCTCGGCCCTGCTCATCAGCGTGAATGCCTCGACCACCTCGTCATCGGTCACGCTGGGGTACTCGGCACGGCCGATCGCGGCCAGATAGGCGTGCTCGGGCCCGACGCCCGGATAGTCAAGCCCGGCCGAGATCGACTCGGCCTCCATCACCTGGCCCACCTCGTCCTGCATGAGGTAGCTCGTCATGCCGTGCACCACGCCGGGCACGCCGCGCCCGACCGCGGCGCCGCCAGCGGGCTCGACGCCCACGAGCCGGGCGTCGCCGTCGGCGAAGCCCGAGAAGATTCCCGCTGCATTGCTGCCCCCTCCGACGCACGCCACCACCACGTCGGGGTCGTCGCCGGTCAGGTCCTTGCACTGCGCAGCGGCCTCGTCGCCGAGGATGTGGTGGAACGTGCGCACCATCCACGGGTAGGGATGGGGGCCCATCACCGAGCCGAGGCAGTAGTGCGTGTTCTCGACGGTGGCCACCCAGTCGCGCAACGCCTCGTTGACGGCGTCCTTGAGCGTGCGGCTGCCGGACTGCACAGATTCCACTTCGGAGCCCAGCAGGCGCATGCGGAACACGTTCAGGGCCTGACGGTCGACGTCGACGGCGCCCATGTACACCTTGCACTCCATGCCCAGCAGCGCCGCAGCGGTTGCCGTGGCGACGCCGTGCTGGCCGGCACCCGTCTCAGCCACCAGCCGTGTCTTGCCCATGCGCTGAGCCAGCAGCGCCTGGCCGATGACGTTGTTGATCTTGTGCGAGCCCGTGTGGTTGAGGTCTTCGCGCTTGACCAGCAGGCGCACGCCGAGCTGGCTCGACAGGTTGCGGCACTCGGTCAGCGGCGAGGGCCGTCCCCCGTAGTCGCGCAGCGTGGTTTCGAATTCGGACACGAACGCCGGATCGGCCCACGCCTCCCGGAACGCCGCCTCGAGCTCCTCGCACGCTGCCACCAGCGTCTCGGGAACGAATCGGCCGCCGAACTCGCCGAAACGGCCATCAGTCGTGGGCTCGCCCATGACTGACCGGTGACTCGGCGTGGGCTCGCCCATGACCGACCGGTGACTCGGCGTGGGCTCGCCCATGACCGACCGGTGACTCGGCGTGGGCTCGCCCATGACCGACCTCGAACCCGGTGTGGGACCATCAGTTGCTGCAGCCATGCCGTACCTCGCTCAGTCGTCGCGCCAGTCGTACGGCGCGTCCTGCGCTGGCGGCTCCGATTCGTCGGTTTTCTCGTAGAGGGCCCCGGCCTCCTTGGCCGCCGCGACGAACTCACGCATGGCGAGGACATCCTTGCGGCCAGGTTCGGACTCGACACCAGACGCCACATCCACGCCCCACGGCCGCACGACCTCGATGGCCTGCGCCACATTCGAAGCATGCAATCCGCCGGCGAGCAGCAGTCTCATGCCGCGATCTCGGCCTTCGAGCTGCCGCCAGTCGAAGACGCTGCCGCTGCCGGGCTCGGGCCCATCCAGCATGAGCACCGAGGCGCCGTAATCACGCACACGCTCCACATTGGGGTCGCCCGCGACGAACGCCTTGATGAGGCCGGGCACCCGCTCGGCGATCCAGCGGCTGTCGGACGTGGTCTCATTACCGTGCAACTGCGCTAAGCGCAAACCGGCGCCGTCCATGATCTGCACCACCCGCTCGGGCAGCTCGTTGCGGAACACTCCGACCGTGACGACACCGCCCGGCAGGCGGCGAACGATGTCTCGTGCCAGCCTCGGGGAGATCTGCCGCGGCGATCCGGGCACGAAATTGAAGCCGACCGCGTCGGCACCCATGCCGACGGCGACGAGCGCATCCTCTTCGTTCGTGACGCCACAGATCTTTACGAACATGTCACTACCGGCATGTCAGGCGATCCCTCGCGGCAGCGGGCCCATGTATCCCGCTCGTGGTCGCTGGGCCAGTGTCAGAAATCGAGACCCTTGGCCACGGCCGGGTCCAGGAAGATGAGCTCGGGACGGGCCGCCATGAACTCCCGCGTCGCCTGGCCGAAGACCTTCATCTGCTCGGAGCCGCCGTGGGCTGCGAGCGCATCCTGGTCGCTGTACAGCTCGTAGAACCACACAACGTCTGCGTCGTTCTGATCCTTGTGGGCGGCGTACACCTCGGTGCCCGGCTCGCCGGCGACGTTGCTCATGCCGATGTCGGCGATCACTGCGAGCAACTCGTCACGCATGCCTTCCTTGGCGGTCAGCTTGGCCAGGAGTGCCGTCTTTGCCATGTCGTTGCTCCCTGCGGTCCGTTTGACTCAACAACAGCCTGCGAGCGTACCGGTAGCGAACCCTGCGACGGCTTCGGCTCGCACGACGCGCACCGCCGCGGGCGTCATTGCGAACCCGCGCGACGCCGCAGCAGTTACATGCAGATGAGCGGAGCGGCGAGATCAGAACAGATCGGCAAGAACGACGGTCGGTCCGCCGTTAACGCGCACCTCGCCGCCGACATCTCGTTGCACCGATGCGAATCCGACGATGGCGCCAGCCAGCAAAGCAGCACTCAGCACGGTGCCGACACCAGCGCCGTCGGTGCCGCACAGCCCGTCACCTGGCGAGACGCCGCCGGTAGCTCGGAAGCGCTGAATGCACCGGCGCCCACCTGTCCGCGAGTCAATTCGCTCCACCAGCTCCTGGCCTCGGTAGCAGCCCTTGGTGAACGACGCAGCTTGCTCGACGAGGCCGGTTTCGTTGGGTATGTCGCCCGGTTGAATCTCGATGCCCATGGCCGGAACGCCGTAGGCCATGCGTAGCGCCTCGAACTCAGCGACCGAGACCTGTTCGGCACCCTCGGCGAACGCAACGGCCTCGCTGTCGGAGCCGGCCAGCAAGTCGTGGCCGCTGGCCAGCGGCCAGTGCGCGGGGCGCACCACCTGCTCTGGGGCCTCGGCCGGGCCAGCGCTCGAAGCGCCGACTGTCGATTCGCCTTCCGCGCGGGGCCCGCGCACAGCGTGCATCTGCCATTCATGCAGAGAGAAATCGGCGCGGGTCCGCAGCTTGAAGCGCTCAAGCGATGCCGACATGGCCTCGCCGAAACCGGGCTCGATGTCGGCAATGTAGGTCTCAGGGCCGGTCCGGCTGATGACGAAGAGCGCCTCGATCCGGCCTCGTGGCTCCAGCAGGAACGACAGCGCGCTCTGGCCGACCTCCATGGCTCCCACGTCGGCAGAGACCTGGCCTTGCAGGTATCCGGCGGCCTCGGGTCCGGTCACCACGAGCACCTCGCGCGGGACCGCCGCCGTCACCAACCGATCGAGCACAGGCACGACAGTCATCCAGCCCTCCATCCGGGCACCAAACGGTCGACGGCGTTGCGAATCAGCGCGAGCCCCACCCCGTCGTCGAGCGACATGATCGACTCCGGGTGGAACTGCACGGCCGCAACGGGCAGCTCACGGTGCTCCACCGCCATGACGATGTCGTCATCGAGACTGACTGCCGTCACCTCGAGCGAATCGGGTACTTCGGAGCGGCGGGCGAACAGCGAGTGGTAGCGGCCCGCCCGGAACTCCTTTGGCAGCCCGTCGAGCAGCTGCCCGCCGAGGATGCGGATGGCAGACGGCTTGCCGTGCATGGGCGTGGAGAGCTGGCCCAGCTCGCCGCCGAAGTACTCCACGATGCCCTGCAATCCCAAGCACACCCCGAACAGCGGCAGCCCGGCATCCAGCGAGGCGCGCACCACCGGTCCGATGCTGAAGTCGTCGGGCCGCCCGGGGCCCGGCGACAGCACGATGAGGTCGAAGTTGTCGGCGCTGATCTCCTCGGTGGGAAAGCCGGCCCGGCGGGTCACCACCGTGGCACCCGTCTGGCGCAGGTAGTTCGCGAGCGTGTGCACGAACGAGTCGAGGTGATCCACCAGCAGCACCCGCCGATCACTGGGGACCGAAGCCGCAACCCCTGTGGCCGCCGCCGAGCGCGGCCGGCGGATCGCGTCGAGGAACGCCGACGCCTTGAGCTCGGTCTCCGATTCCTCCTCGTCGGGCTCGGAGTCCCACAGCAGCGTGGCGCCCACGCGCACCTCTGCATGCCCATCGGCGACGCGGATCGTGCGGAGCGTGAGCCCGGTGTTGAGGCTGCCGTCGAAGCCCACCTTGCCGACTGCGCCCCCATACCAAGCCCGGGCAGTGCGTTCGTGCTGTTCGAGGAACATCATCGCCGCCGTCTTGGGCGCGCCGGTCACCGTGACCGCCCACGTGTGCGACAGGAATGCGTCAAGTGCATCGAAGCCGGAGCGCAGACGCCCCTCCACATGGTCGACCGTGTGGATGAGGCGGGAGTACATCTCAATCTGGCGGCGGCCGATCACTTTGACGGACCCAGGCACACAGATGCGGCTCTTGTCATTGCGGTCGACATCGGTGCACATCGTCAACTCCGACTCGTCCTTCGCCGAGTTGAGCAGCGCCAGTATCTGCGAGGCGTCGTCGATGGGGTCTTGGCCTCGGGCGATGGTGCCTGAGATCGGGCAGGTCTCGACTCGCTCGCCCTCGACCCGCACGTACATCTCGGGCGAGGCACCGATGAGCCACTCTCCGCTCTCTCCTGCCACACTGTGCTCCCCGCGCCCGGCTGAAGCCGGGCCGAGGTTGATCAGGAACCCGTACGGCGCAGGGTTCTGCTCTTTGAGCCGGCGGAACAGTTCTGCGGGAGACTCGATGCAGGGCTCGGAGAACATCTGGCTCGTGACCACTTCGAAGAGGTCGCCCCGGGCGAAGTACTCGTGGGCCGCACGCACGCCCGCCGCATAGCCGCCGGGTTCATGGTCGCAGCTCGCCTCCAGCTCGAAGTCGGGCTCGTACAGCACGCTTGCACCGCCGCCTGCCAGCCCGGCGGTGCTGCGGCCGTCCACGGCGAAGTCGTATCGGAAGCGCTGGGCGATGCCGCCCTCGTGGTCCACGATGAGCAGGTCGTCGGGCAGGTAGAGCACCAGGTCGCGCTGTTCGGCCGGGCGCGGCAGCGTCAGCGCGATGGGCTCGAACTGGAAGGCAAGGTCGTAGCCGAACGCCCCGTACAGGCCCAGGTGCGGATCGTCGCAGGAGAACAGATCCACGAGGGCGCGCACAACCGTGAACGTGGACGGCTGGCGGCTGCGATCTTCTTCCTCGAAACGCCGGTCGGCCCGCTCCACACGGCAGACCACGGCGCCTGCGCCGTCGCCGGGCTCATGGCGGAGGTCGACGATGCCAGCGGTGCTGCCTAGCGCTGCCAGCGCCTCGTGAACCGGCTCCAGCAGCACGGTGCCCCGCTCGTTCAGGGCGCTCACCCAGATGTCCTGCGCCCGGCTGGTGATGGCCAGCGGCGGGTCGGCGAAGCCCATGTCCCAGCGGGTGTAGCGGCCAGGGTATTCGTAGCTCGACGACAGCAGCACCCCCCGAGCCTCGTCCAGCCGATCGACGAGGTTTTCGATCTCGGCATTGCCGTCGACCGTCGACGCAGCGAGCGAGACCGTGATGCCGCCGCCGGTCTGGAACTGCGTCTCGCCCGTGCTCATCGGATCTGGGTCATTGCGCAGGCCCGAAGGCAGAGCCGCACGATCACAGGTACAGGCCGGTGCTGCCGGGCTCAATTCGAGGCGCAGCGATGGCATGCACATCCCGCTCGCGCAGGATCAGGAAATCGTCGCCGTGCACCTCGACCTCATGGCGATCCTCGGGGCTGAACAGCACCCGATCGCCTTCCTGGGCGGTCCGGACGTTCGGCCCTGCGCCGATGACTTCACCCCACACGAGGCGCTTGTTCTGCTGAGCTGTCGCCGGGATCAGGATGCCGCCACTGGTGCGCCGCTCCGAGCCGTCGTTGGGCAGCCGCACAAGCAGCCGATCGTGCAGCATCTTGATGGGCCGGCGCTCGCCGTCGGAGTCGGGCGGTGCGGACGGCTTCGGCTTGCTGGCCGCGGTCTTCGGGCGACTGCCGGACTTCGAGCCCTTCGAGGCACGGGCGGGTTTCGTCGCCGAAGCGGCGCCATGCTCGTTGCTGGTCTCGGGAGCGCTCACCGCCCGCACGGTACCGTTCACCAGCGTGATTGACGCAGAGAATTCCGGTGGCACGCCCGCTCCTGGGCCTCCCTTCACGGTCGAGGCGTTCGCCGTCGAGGCCGTGACCTCAGACGGCATCGAGCTCGAGGCCGAGGCTGCCTGGCCCGGCTCGCGCCGGCCCCAGAGCGCGGGGTCCGACGACGGCAGTTCCGGCGGTACCGCGGCCGCGGTGGCTGTGCTGTCCCACCCTCACCCGCTGTACGGCGGTGACATGTGGAATCCGCTTGTCGATCACCTATTCCGGGCGCTGCCTGCGAGCGGCATCGCAGCGCTTCGCTACAACTTCCGCGGCACAGGCCGCTCTGGCGGCAGCCACGACGACGGGAAAGCCGAACGGCTCGACGCCGCGGCGGCGTTCGACGCAGCCGTGCGCCTTGCGGCCGACCGGTCGGGCACCGCTGATCCGCCGCCGGTCGTCTCGGCCGGCTGGTCGTTCGGCGGCGATGTTTCGCTCGCGGCTGGGCACGACGCCTTGTCGGCATGGATCGGCATCGCGGCGCCGTTGCGGATCGTCGACCCCGCATCGATGGGCGCCGCAGCCGATCCTCGGCCCAAGCTGCTGCTGGTGCCCGAGCACGACCAGTTCCGCTCCCCCGCCGAGGCAACCGACATTGCTTCGGGCTGGACCAACACCCGACTCGAGGTGATCCCCGGCGGCGATCACTTCCTGATGGGCCACGCCCGCGCCGTCGCCGAACACATCGCGACGTTTGCTCGCGGACTGTAAGGACTGCGCAAGCCGACCAGATCGCCGACACGAGCGGCCTACAGGTGCGTCACCCGAGCGCGCCAGACCATCGGCTGATCGCTCAGCACAGCATCGGCTGGCGGTAGGTGAGGCCGGTCAGCATTGCGGCTTGCGCTGCCTGTGGGTCGGCGGCAGAGTTCGGCCCGGCAGGCCGCCTCGCCGATGTGCTCGAGGCCGCTAGCTCGTCGGAGCAGCCGAAGTTGGGCGGGTCGAGCCGGTAGCGGTCGCCGTGGCGGATGACCTTCCAGTTGTTGTCGTGGATGAGGTCGTGGCAGCGCCAGCACACGAGCACGAGGTTGTCGATGCGGGTCTTGCCCCGGCAGGCCCACGGGATGATGTGGTGCGCCTCGCATTGGTGAGGCGCAGCGCCGCAGCCGATGCAGGCGCCGTCGCGTGCGATCAGCGCGCGTCGCTGCGCTGCGGTGGGCGCTCGACTCGGGGTTGTCTCGTACAGCGGTGTCAGCCTGTCGGAGAACAGCACCACCGACAGGTCGGCGTTGCAGCACAGACGCTGCAGGGCACTCGGCGGGATCGGGCCGCTGCCCAAGATCTCGGCATATCCGCCTGAGTCACCGAGCAGCGCTTCGAGATCGGCGCGCACGATGATCTCCGTCGCAACGGAGCGGTTCTCGACCCCTGCGGCGGTGCCGTCGTCCTGCTCGCCGCCCTCCGGCTTCACACCTTCGCCGCCGGCGACGAGAGCGTCGAGCGCATCAGCCATTCGCTGGTCGCGTGTGCGCGACTCGCACGCTTCGCCGTGCTCGCTGCCGACGGCCGTGTCTTCGAGACTCGAGGCGCTCGGTTCTTGGCCTTCTCGCAGGCGTTTCCGATCTGCTTGGCGCAGCCGTTCGGCTTCGCGCTGGAGACGCTGCTGGATGCGAGCGCCCATCTCGGCATCGAACGATCCGCGCATGTGAACAGCACCGTCGTCGCCATTCCAGAACCTGACATGGCGATTGCGGCGGTTGCGGCGATGCTGAGTGCTGAGATCTTCGGCGCCTTGGTGCCGGATCGTCCAGCGTTGCGCGGCTTGCGCGAACTCGTCCTCGGGCATGGTCTTGGCCATCTCGACCAGACCGGCATCGCCGTCCACAGCTTCGGCGCTGGTCTTGCGGGCCGCCTTGGACAGGCTGGCGGCGTTCGCGAGGCTGATGTCTCCTTCGGCGAC
>NZ_JAPYOK010000105.1:0-25218 GCF_028283155.1 Candidatus Poriferisodalis multihospitum
GCCGGGTCCTCCCCGCACATCAGCACGCAGTGGGGCCCCGTACCGCTCTGGTCCCCCGGGCGGATTCCGGCGTCCCGCGGGCGGCGGTGACCGTCCGCACGGAGGCGGGCCAGGTGGCGGGCGCGCTCACGCGGGAGCGCCGCCACCCCCCGGAGGCCGTCCGGGCGGACCCCCCGGCGGTGCTCGTCCGGGAGGGCCGCGGGGAGCGCCGCGTGGCGGTCCACGAGGCCGGCCTCGCCGCCGCCGTCGTCGCCAGCGCGAGGAACTGCAACCTCAGCAACTCACCGCCTATACGCCGGTCGATGCGCCCGTTCCCGAGGGCGAGATCGTCATTGAGCGGGGATCGACGGCCCAAGAAGTGGCCGCCCGGCTGAATCGCTCGGCCGCCGACATCGTGCGATTCCTGCTGCAGCAGGGCGAGATGGTGACGGCGACCCAGTCGCTCAGCGATGACATGATCGAGCTGTTCGCTGCCGAGCTCGGCGCCGATGTGCGCATCACCGAGCCCGGCGCGGAACAGGAAGAGGAGCTGCTGCGGGCGCTCGAAGTCGACCTCGCTGAAGACGGCGCTCAGATCCGGCCTCCGGTGGTCACGGTCATGGGCCACGTCGACCACGGAAAGACGTTGCTGCTGGACCGCATCCGCTCCTCGAACGTCGTTGAGGGCGAGGCGGGCGGCATCACGCAGCACATCGGCGCGTACCAGACCACGCGGAGCGATCACCGGATCACGTTCATCGACACACCCGGCCACGAGGCCTTTACCGCGATGCGAGCAAGGGGAGCGCAGGCCACCGATGTCGTGGTGCTGGTGGTGGCGGCCGACGATGGCGTCATGCCGCAGACGGCCGAAGCCATTGATCACGCGCAGGCGGCCGACGTGCCGATCATCGTCGCCATCAACAAGATGGATCGGCCCGGTGCCGACGCCGATCGGGTGCGAGCCCAGCTGGCCGAACGGGGCTTGGTGCCCGAGTCCTACGGCGGCGAAGTGATCACCGTGCCCATGTCGGCCATGACGGGTGAGGGCATCGATGAGCTGCTCGACCAGATCCTGCTCGTCGCAGAGCTCGAGGAGCTCACCGCCCCTGCGTTAGGACGTGCAGTTGGCATCGTGCTCGAGGCCCATCTCGATCGCGGCCGCGGACCGGTTGCGACGGTGCTGGTGGAGCGCGGCACGCTGCGCATCGGTGAGCCGATGGTTGCCGGCGCAGCGTGGGGCCGAGTGCGTGCCATGACTGACGATCGCGGCGCCCCGCTCAGCGAGGCGGGGCCGTCCATGCCTGTGGAGGTGCTCGGTCTCGGCGAGGTGGCACGCTCGGGTGACCTGTTCGTAGTGGCACCAGACGAGAAGACTGCGGGCAAGGTGGCAGAGACCCGTGAGCACTGGCAGCGCCAGGCCAGCTTGGCCGGCACTGCTGGCGGAAGCGGCGGCGGCGCCCGGCTGGAGGACATCTTCAAGCAGGTACAGGCCGGCGAGACGGCCACCCTCAATCTGGTCCTCAAGGCAGATGTCCACGGCTCGCTCGAGGCGGTCACCGACAGCCTGCGCAAGCTCGAGCGCGAAGACGTCAAGCTCTCCTTTGTGAGCCGTGGCGTCGGCGGCATCAATGAGAACGACGTGCAGCTTGCCGCCGCATCGGAAGCCACGATCATCGGCTTCAACGTGCGTCCCGACCGCAATGCGCGCCAGACGGCCGAAACCGAGGACGTCGAAGTCCGGCTATATGAGATCATCTACGACCTCATATCCGATGTGCAGAACGCCATGGTCGGCTTGCTCGAGCCGGAATTCGAGGAGATCGTCGCAGGCGAGGCGCAGGTGCGCCAGGTCTTTCGCATCTCGGGCGTGGGACCCGTGGCCGGCTGCGTCGTGGAGCACGGAAACGTGCGCAGCGGCGCCAAGGTCAGGTTCTTGCGTGACGGCACGATCATCTGGAAAGGCTCGATCTCCTCGCTGCGGCACTTCCAAGACGACGTCGCTGAGGTGTCGGCGGGCATGGAGTGCGGCATCGGTCTCTCTGACTTCTCCGATCTGAAAGAGGGCGATGTGATCGAGACGTACACCGAGCGCGAGATCGCCCGCGTCGCCTGACGGAGCACCCGCCCGATGGCCCGTCGCTCCCGCCGCCGGCGGCGCACGATGCCGACTGCGCACCGATACGAGCGGACCGATCGGGTCGCCCAGCTCGTGCGCGGCATCGTGGCATCGGAGATGGAACGGCTCGACGAGTCGTTCGAGGGCATCGTGATCGCCGGTGTGGATGTCGATCGTGAGCTGAGCGTCGCCGTCGTGCACTACGACGTGCGCGACGACGATGCTGCAGACAGGGCGGCTGCGGCGTTCGACGAGCACCATCACCGACTCCAGCGGGCTCTTGGCGCGAGCACCAGCCTGAGACGCACTCCCACGCTTCGCTTCCGCCGCGACCGGGGCGCTGTTGCTGCCGAGCGGATTGAAGATCTGCTCGCCGGTCTGTCCGACCCGCGGGACGAGGAGTCCTGAACAGCATGGCGCGACGCCGTCCGGCCACCGTTCATGGCAGCGTCATCGTCGACAAGCCGCCGGGGCCCACGTCGCACGACGTAGTGGCCCTGCTGCGCCGCCGATTCGGCGAGCGGCGTATCGGCCACGCTGGCACGCTCGATCCGACCGCAACGGGCGTTTTGGTGGTCGGCATCGGCAGTGCGACGCGCCTGCTGCGATTCGCCACCGCAGGCCGCAAGAGCTATGAGTGCGAAATCGTGTTCGGGATCGAGACCAGCACACTCGATGCTGCTGGCGAGACCATCGCGACTTGGTGCATGGACCTCGATCCGACCGAGGTGGCCGACGCAGCTGCGGGTTTCGTCGGCTCCATCTCCCAGCTGCCGCCGATGGTGTCTGCCGTCCGTGTCGGCGGTCGCCGCCTGCACGAGATCGCCCGGTCCGGCGAAGCGGCAGAACGCGTGCCACGCCAGGTCGAGGTTTACCGATTCGATGTGGAGCCCACCGGTGATCCGCAGGTGTATCGGGCGTCGGTCGACTGTTCCGCCGGTACCTACGTCAGGACACTCGGCGCCGACTTGGGGAGCGGGCTCGGCGGCGGGGCTCACATTCGAGCGCTCCGGCGGACGCGCAGCGGCTCGTTCTCGCTGGCCGAGGCCGAGCTCCCCGAACAGGCGGCGCTGCGACCGCCCGGCGAGCTGGTTCGTGACCTGGTTCAGATCCGTCTGTCCGAAGACGACGCCGCCAACGCCCGCCAAGGCGCTCATTTGGCCGCTCATCGCTACGACGGCTCGGGCCCGTGGACGCTCTTCGATCCCGACGGTCGGCTCGTCGCGGTGCATGAGCGCGCTGACGGTCGCCTGCGGGCGACGGTCCTGCCCCCGTAGAGCGTGCGCGGACCGGCCTCTGAGTAGCGTTGCGCGCATGGAGGTCATCCGCGACTTGGATTGGTGCCCGGTGCTCGAGCACGGCAGCGTCGTGACCGTGGGGGAGTACGACGGCGTCCACCGCGGACACCGGACCGTGATCTCTGAGATGCATCGCCTCGCAGCGGAGCGAGGATGCGCGACGGCGGTCGTGACCTTCGACCGTCATCCCGCCACCGTGGTGCGACCGGAATCCGCCCCGCTGCTGCTGTGCGACCTCGACCACAAGCTCGAACTGCTGGCCGAGACCGGCGTCGACTTCACGCTGGTGGTCACCTTCGACGAAGCACAGGCGGCCGTGCCTGCCGAGCAGTTCGCACAGGAGATACTCGTCAGATGCCTGTCAGCACGCGCTGTTGTGGTCGGCGCCGACTTCCATTTCGGCAAGGGACGCCGGGGCAATATCGAGACGCTGCGCCAGGTCGGCGCCACTTACGGCTACGAAGTGGTCGGGCTCCCGCTGGTGAAGCAGATGACCGGCGACGGCGACGTGATCTCGTCAACGTCGATCCGCGAGGCGCTTGCTGCGGGTGATGTGGAGCGGGCCCACCGGCTGCTCGGGCGGCCGTTCGAAGTCCGTGGCGTCGTCACGCTCGGCGACCGCCGCGGCCGCCAGATCGGTGTGCCCACTGCCAACCTGCCCACCACTCCCGATCTGCAGATACCGGCTGATGGCGTGTACGCGGCATGGTATGTGCGCCCCGATGGCGCCCAATACCCAGCGGCCGTCAACATCGGCCGTCGCCCGACGTTCTACGAGTTCGCCGAGCGCTCGCTCATCGAAGCGCACCTGATTGGCTTCCGCGGAGATCTTTACGACGAGACCGCCAAGGTCCGCTTCGTCCGCAGGCTGCGGCCCGAGCGCCGCTTCGACAGCGTCGACGAACTGAAAGCTCAGCTTCGCCGAGACATCGAAGACGCCGCAAAATGCCTGCACACCTGATTCGCCTGGCACAGCTGCCATAGCTGAGGGTCCTGCCGCCTCCCCAGCGGGCGCACCACAGTTCTGCTGGTAGCCTGCACGGCTGACAAGAGACAGAAGACCACGGCCGGGTTGTCCGGTCGGCTCGTCGCAGCAGGCCTCCCTTCGGCCCTGCGGCGGCAACACAGAGGGAATACAGCAACGGCATGAGTGCCAAGAGATCAAGTCCAGCGGCCTCGGTGATCGACGAACATCGCCATTCCGAGGCCGATACCGGATCGCCCGAGGTGCAGGTCGCTCAGTTGAGCGCCCGGATTGACCACCTCACCGAACACCTCCAGACCCACCACAAGGATCACCACAGCCGCCGAGGGCTGTTGAAGCTCGTCGGACGACGGCGCAGGTTGCTCGACTACCTGAACGCCAACGACGTCGAGCGGTACCGGGCTTTGATCGCAAAGCTCGGCCTTCGGCGCTGACCACCGATCCCCACCCCCACAACAGGAGCAGACATGGCTGAAGCCATTTCGGTCACCGGTCCCATCGCGGGCACCGACAAGACCATCACCTTCGAGACCGGCGTGCTTGCCGGGCTCGCAAACGGGGCGGTCACGTCCCGCATCGGCGACACGCAGGTGCTCGTCACCGCGACCGCGTCGAGCCGCCCACGCGACGGCGCATCGTTCTTCCCGCTCACCGTCGACATCGAGGAGCGCATGTACGCAGTGGGCCGGATTCCCGGCTCGTTCTTCCGGCGAGAGGGGCGTGCATCCGACGATGCGATCCTGGTGTGCCGGCTGATCGACCGCCCGCTGCGGCCGAACTTCCCGGGCGACTACCGCCACGACACCCACATCGTGGGCACGATTCTGGGCGCGGATCACGTGAATCCGTATGACCTCGTGGCACTGAACGGCGCGTCGGCGGCCCTGTGGCTGAGCGGCATACCGTTCGAGTGCCCGATTGCCGGTGTGCGCATCGCCTATTCCACCGACGGCGAGTGGATTCCCTTTGCCACCCACGAAGAGTCCGACGCGGCCACGTTCGAGATGGTCGTGGCCGGTCGCCAGCTCGACAGCGGCGACATTGCCGTGATGATGGTGGAGGCGGGCGGCACCGAGAAGGCGTTCGAGTACTACGCCGAGGGCGCGCCGAAGGTCACCGAAGACGTGCTTGCGAGCGGTCTCGAGGCCTCCAAGCAGTGGATCGACGACATCATCGAACTGCAGAAATCGCTGCGCCGGATGGTCGAGGAACAATCCGGCCCGATCTCGGTGATGGAGTACACGTCCAGCAAGGACTACTCCGACGAGGTACTCGACCGCGTGCGCGAGGTCGCCGCCGATCGCATGCGTGAGGTCATGGCGATCGCCGACAAGGCTGACCGCGAGGCGGCGCAATCCGAGACCAGCAGCGCTGTGGTTGACGAGGTTGCCGCAGAATTCGCCGACCTTGATGGCGCCAAGGATCAGATTCGTGAGGCCGTCAGGTCGCTGTCGAAGGAGATCGTGCGGGAACGCATCGTGGCCGACGGCTTCCGTATCGATGGGCGCGCTACAGATGAGGTTCGGCCGCTCTCGTCAGTTGCGGGCTACCTCGGCCGTACCGCTCACGGCTCGGGACTGTTCCAGCGCGGCGAGACCCAGGTGCTGAACGTCACCACTTTGGCGATGTCCCGGATGGAGCAGATCGTCGACACCCTGAATCCCCAGGACCGGCGCCGGTTCATGCACCACTACAACTTCCCGCCGTTCTCGACCGGCGAAGCCGGTTTCATGCGGGGCCCGAAGCGGCGCGAGATCGGGCACGGCGCACTCGCCGAGCGAGCGATCTTTCCGGTCATCCCGTCCAAGGAAGACTTCCCGTACGCCATCCGGCTGGTGTCCGACGTGCTCACGTCCAACGGGTCCACCTCGATGGGGTCGGTGTGCGCATCGTCGCTGTCGCTCATGGATGCCGGCGTGCCGATCGTGGACCACGTCGCTGGCGTGGCGATGGGACTGGTGTATGCCGATGGCAAGTACGTGACGCTCACCGACATCCTGGGCGCCGAAGACGCCTTCGGCGACATGGATTTCAAGGTCGCCGGCACCGAAGATGCGATCACGGCGCTCCAGCTCGACACGAAGATCGAAGGCATTCCCGCCGAGGTACTGGCCCAGGCGCTGCAGCAGGCGCGGCAGGCTCGCCTGCAGATCCTTGAGGTCATGCGCGCAGCAATTGCCGAGCCGAGGCCCGACGTGGGTGAGACGGCGCCAAAGATCACCAGCTTCGAGATCCCGATCGACAAGATCGCCGAGGTCATCGGACCGCGGGGCAAGGTCATCAACTCCATCCAGGAAGAGACCGGTGCTGACATCAATGTCGACGACGACGGCACCGTGGGCACCGTCAGCATCGGCGCCACCGACCGTGAGGTCGTTGAAGAGGCCGAGCGGCAGATCCGGCTGATCGTCAACCCGCCGACACCCGACGTGGGTGCCACCTACGAGGGCCGCGTGGTCAACATCACCAAGTTCGGCGCGTTCGTGAACGTGCTGCCCGGCACCGACGGATTGCTGCACATCTCCAAGCTGGGCGGCAGGCGGCGGCTGAATTCGGTCGAGGAAGTGCTCGAACTCGGTGACGTGGTCAGCGTGATTGTCGAGGAGATCGACCCCAACGGCAAGATCAGTCTCTCGCCGGCCGATCCGACCCAGGTCGGCGGCTCCGAGGGCGATGCGGACGGGGCCGACGACGGCGCGCCACCGCGGCGTGAACGCGGCCGCGACCGGGACAGGGGCGGCAGCGGCAACGGCACACGCCGGTCCCGCACGCCGGTGGCCGCCGCAGTGCCAGCAGGCGATGGTGCAGATGCACCTGCTGCCGACGGCGACGACGAGGGCGGCGCCGCATCGGCACCGAGCGGCACTGCCCGTGAGGACGTCTCGTTCGGCGAGCACTTTGAGCAGATCGCCAAGGACGTCTACGGCGACCTCGGGCCTGAGCTCGAGCAGTCCGGGCGAGGATCAGGCCGCCGCCGCGGCCGCCGCTGAGCGGCTCGACCAGCGGGCGGGCCCGTACAGCGTCCTGCTCGCACACAACGAGGCGTTCTGACGCGCTACTAGCGTGACCGTCGTGAGAGTGCTGGTGTTCGGCGCAGGCGGGCGTATGGGCGCAACCGTCTGTGAGGCGGTTGCCGCTGATGACGACCTGGAGTTGGCGGCCGGTGTGGATCCCGGTGCGCCGGGCCAGCGAGACGTCACCGACAGCATCGACATTGTCGCGTCGGTCGCGGACATCGACCCGGCTGCCGTCGACGTGGCTGTCGATTTCACGGTTGCCGCGGCAGCCCGCGAGAACTTGGCCGCCGAGCTGGCGGCGCCGTTCTTCCCGACGGCCGAAGTGATCGAGCTGCATCACGACAACAAGGTGGATGCACCCTCTGGCACTGCCATGCAGACCGTGCGTGCCATGGCAGAGGCCTCCGATGACTGGGGGCCCGACCCCACCCGTGACGAGGTGGTGCCGGGCGCCCGCGGCGGCAAGGGTCCCGGCGGCATTCCCGTTCACTCGGTCCGGCTGCGGGGGCTGGTGGCGCACCAGCAGGTGCTGCTGGGCACAGCCGGCGAGACGCTCACCATCCGCCACGACAGTCTGGACCGGGTGTCGTTCATGCCGGGTGTGCTGCTCGCCTGCAAGTCCATCGGTGACTACCCCGGCGTCACGATCGGCCTCGATACGTACCTGCAGCTCTAGCCGGTGAGTGCAGCCGACCAGCGGCAGGGACTCTGGGAGCTGGCCCACGAACGCGGGATGAGCCGCCGCCGCTTCCTGTGGCTGCTGTCAGCGGGTGGGGCAACCGCCGTGCTGGCCGCCTGCACGGGGACCCGGGTTCCGGCTGAGACGCTGGCGCCGACGGCTCCGGCTGCCGAGATGTTGCCGTGGTTCAAGGATCCGGACCCGTTCATCGTGCGCGGCACTTCGGGCCTCGAAGCCCGTCTCGAGAACCTGGACGGGCTGATCACGCCCGAACGATTCTTCTTCGTGCGAAACAACTCGGTCAGCCTCGATGTCGCGGTCGACGACTGGTCACTGAGCATCACCGGCGACGCCGTGCCTGCTGCGGTCGAGATGTCCTACGACGACGTGCTCGCGATGGAGAGCCGAACGCTGGAGGCGTATCTCGAATGCGCCGGGAACCACCGTGCCATGTTCGACCTGGTCAATGGCCAGGCGGCTGAGGGGACGCAGTGGGGGACTGGCGCCGTCGGCAATGCCACCTGGACCGGGGTACCGCTCGCTGATGTCCTGCGGGCGGCGGGCATCAGCTACGACGCCGTCAGCGTGATGCTGATCGGCATGGACGTCGATTCGCCCGAGATGGGCTTCCGCCGCGTGATTCCTGCGGCCAAGGCAATGGACCCTGACACGCTGCTGGTGCACGGCATGAACGGCAGCGCGCTGCCGCGTGACCACGGCTACCCGCTGCGGGCGCTCATTCCCGGCTGGGTGGGCAGCACCAGCATCAAGTGGCTCAGCCAAATCGTGGTCTCCGCGGATCAGCAGTGGGCCCGCAACAACACGACGTCGTATGTGCTGATCGGCGATGCGTACCCACCCGAGGGAGAGGCGCTCGGCGAGGTGGCGACCGCTCAGACCATCAAGAGTGCCCTGGCGCTGCCCTGGCCCGCTGAGCTCGATGCGGGCGTCCACCGCATCGGCGGCTATGCCCATTCGCCGGCAGGGAGGGTCGCCGCGGTGGAGTGGAGCGACGACTCGGGCCGATCGTGGCGCGAAGCACAACTCGTGGGACGCCAGGCGCGGCTGGGCTGGGCTCGATTCGAGTTCCGGTGGGATGCGCCGGCCGGCGAGCACACCGTGATGACCCGGGCCACCGATACCGCCGGCAACGCCCAACCCGAACAGGTGCCGTTCAACAAGAAGGGCTACCTCTTCAACCAGCCGGTGCCGCACCCCGTCAGGGTCGTGTGACATCAGCGAGGCGCGACGGTCACACCGTCAGATTGCGATTAATCGAGGGAGATGACGGCGGCGGAGATGGCGGGGCGGCGACGGGTGCGGTTGCCGACGAAGCGACCGGTGGCGCGGCGCACGACACGCTGTATCTCGTCTGGATCGGGGCTGGACCGTGATCCCTTGACGGCCTGTGCGACGGCCTGGGCGATGTCGGTGGCGAGGGCTTCGACGACGTCTGCGTGCTTGGTCACGTCGAGCCAGCCTCGTGAGGCGACGTCGGGTGTTGCCGCCAGACGGCCCTTCCGGTCGAGCACGACGGTCACGTGCACGAATCCTGCCGTCAGGGCCAAGCGCTCGTCGATGACTTCGGTGTCGGGATCGTCGAGCGTCCCGTCTACGTAGTGGTACGGCGCCGGAACCCCGCCACGCACTTGGAGCTCGTTGCCCTTGAGCGTGATCTGTGCTCCGTCGGTCAGCGTCAGCACTCGCTTGGCCTTCATCCCCACCTCACGGGCAAGTCC
Source organism: Candidatus Poriferisodalis multihospitum (assembly GCF_028283155.1). NCBI lineage: Bacteria > Bacillati > Actinomycetota > Acidimicrobiia > Acidimicrobiales > Candidatus Poriferisodalaceae > Candidatus Poriferisodalis > Candidatus Poriferisodalis multihospitum. Next base: position 9,817 of record NZ_JAPYOK010000105.1, read on the forward strand.
GGCATGGCGAGCCAGCATGTGGAACTCGCCCTCGATCGGAACGAACCAGCGCGGGCGGCACGCCTGGTGCAGCTCGCGCAGCTCGTCGCGCTGGGCGTGCCCGGACGTGTGCACCAACTCGTGCCCGTCGTGGATCACCTCGGCACCCTGGCGGGCCAGTCGCGACACCATGCGGAACACGGCTCGCTCGTTGCCCGGGATCGGATGGCTCGACAGGATCACCGTGTCGTCGGCTCCGGTCGTCACGTCGGAGTGCGCTCCGCCGGCGATCTGCGACAGCGCTGCGCCAGGTTCGCCCTGACTGCCAGTGCAGACGATGCAGACCTCGTCGGGGTTGAAGCGGTCGAGCTGTTCGACGCCGAACAGCGCACGCTCCGGGACGTCCAGAACCCCCAGCTGGCGTGCGATGCGGACGTTGTTCACCATCGAGCGACCCACCGGTACCACCACGCGGCCTTCCGATATGGCGGCATCGCAGATCTGCTGGACCCGGTGCAGGTGACTGGCGAAGCAGCTCACGATCAGACGCCGATCCGGGCGCTCGCTGAACAGCCGGCGGAGCGTCGCGCCGATCTCGGTCTCTGACGCGCTGCGGCCCGGCCGGTCGGCGTTGGTGGAATCGGCCATGAGCAGGGCGATGCCCTCGTCGCCCAGCCCCCGCAGGCGCTCTAGGTCGGTCAGCCGACCATCCACCGGAGAGGGGTCGATCTTGAAGTCGCCCGTGTGCACCAGTGCTCCGACCGGCGTGTGCAGCACGATGCACAGGCTCTGGGGCACCGAGTGGGTGATCGGCAGCGCTTCGACATCGAACGGGCCGATCCTGCGGCGTTCGCCGTCGCCGATGACATGGAACGACGTGCGGTCTGCCAGGCGTGCCTCGGTCACCTTGTGCTCCGCCAGCGCCATGGACAGCGCCGACCCGTACAGGGGCACCTCGATGTTGCGCAGGAAGTGCGGCACTCCGCCGAGATGGTCCTCGTGACCGTGGGTGACCACCAGCCCGACGATGTCGCGGGCACGCGAATTGAGCCAGTTCATGTCGGGCAGCACATGCTGCACGCCGGGCATGATCGCCGGGTCAGGAAACATCACCCCGAAATCGATGACGAGCAGCTTGCCGCTCTGCTCGACCACGGTGCAGTTGCGCCCGACATCGCCCAGCCCGCCCAGGAAGGTGACGGTTACCGGCGACGTGTCGCGTTTCTTCCCGCTGCTCCTGTTGTCCCGCCGACGCGATCGACCGCTGTGCCGCGCGGACCCAGGCGAGCTCAAGTCTGCTTCAGTCGGGCGTAGACCTCTCGGGCGCGGTCCTCCAGACCGTCGGGTGTCGGGCCCATCGGCAGGCGCGGCTCGCCGACCGGGAGTCCCAGCGTGCGCAGCATCGCCTTGGTCGGCACCGGGTTGGGCGCCGCGTCGCCGGTTTCGAAGTCGTAGCTCTCGAGCAGGGCGGCGTTGATCTCGCGGGCCTTGGTGGCGTCGCCTGCATCCCAGGCGTCGAACATGGCGACGTGCTCGGGAATGCTCCAGTGCGCCGCCACGCTGATCACACCCACTGCGCCGACGGCCAGCAGCGGCAGCGTGAATGTGTCGTCGCCGCTGTACACCTCGAAGCCTTCCGGAGCTTCGGCGATGACCTTCGCCGTCTCGCCGGGATTCCCGGCGGCGTCCTTCACCGCCACGATGTTCGGGATCTGCGCCAGCTCCAGCAGCGTGGGCGTGTTGATCTTGCGCCCCGTGCGCACTGGGATGTCGTACATGACGATCGGCAGGTCGGTGCACTCGGCAACTGCGGCGAAGTGCGCTGCGATGCCAGCCTGCGAGGGCCGGTTGTAGTACGGCGTGACAGCCAGGATGCCGTCGACACCCAGCTCGGCGGCCTTGCGGGTCTGGCTCACCGAATGAGCCGTGTCGTTGGTGGTGGTGCCGGCCACAACCGGCACCGTGACGGCCTCCGCCACGGCCCGCCAGAGTTCCCAATCTTCTTCATCGGTGATGGTGGGAGCCTCACCGGTCGTGCCGGTGATCACGAGGCCCTCGGCGCCCTCGCCTACGAGCCAGCGGGCCAGCGTCACCCCAGCATCCACGTCCAGCGATCCATCTGCCGCGAAGGGCGTGATCATCGCCGGAACCACTCGTCCGAATCGCGCGCTCATGGGTTGGAGACTACTGCTGTGCCCGCGACCGCCTGCAACTGATTAAGCGGGTTGCGGCGGCTTTTCGGGCCTCAGACGCTGCCCTCGTCGGCCCGGTTGATGCCGAGCGTGGCCAGCAGATCCTCGTGCAGCTCGAACCACACCGTGTGGTAGCTGGGCATCATCGGCTTGGTGAGGTAGTCCAGCTCGCCGTCGTGCAGCCGGTTGAGCGCCTCGGCGAACCTGGGCGCGTAGTTGTCGTAGCGGGCCATCACGCTGCAGAGCTGGTCGAGCACCCCGTCGAGCTCATCGTGCAGCGTCTGCAGCCGGCTGATGATGGCCGCGTCGTAGTCCGGATCACCGTGGTCATTGAGTCGCCCGCCGTCGCCGGGCCCCGCGTCAGCCACAGCCGGGTGATCTTCGGGAAGCACCTGCCAATCGGTGCACAGCTGGAGCATCTTGGGGTTCAGCGCCAGGAATTCCCGGTAGGCCGTCGTGACGGCGTCGCGGGCACCGGCCGCATCCAGCTCAGCGGCCAGCGCGGTCTCGCCGTCGTCGCGGCCGGTTGGGGTGAGGATGAACTTCGGCACCCCGCCGACCTCGCGGAACATGCAGTGCCCGGCAGCGTCCAGTTCCGCCAGCAGCCACTCGGTGTCGTCAGGCTCGAGCCCGTGGATCGCAGCGACGTCGTCGATCTCGCCCAGGCCCTTCAAGCGCAGTGCCAGCCAGACGAGCAGGCGCGATTCGGAGCGGTGCGGAGTGCTCACGCCGGGCTCACTCCACCACGAGATCTGCGAAGCGGTCTCGCAGCGTCTTCTTGGAGAACTTGCCCGTCGAGGTCTTCGGAACCTCGTCGATGATCTGGGTCGCGCTCGGCAACCACCACTTCGCCATCCGCGGCGTCAGGTACTCGATGAGTTCGTCGTGGGTGATCATTTCCCCCTCGACCGGCACCACGCAGGCCATGGGCCGTTCCATCCAGCGGTCAGAGGCAACGGCGACCACCGCGGCCTCTGCAACCTTGGGGTGGCTCATGATCTCGTTCTCCACCTCGGCCGAGCTGATCCACTCGCCGCCGGACTTGATGAGATCCTTGGTGCGGTCCACCAGCCTGATGTAGCCGTTCGGGTCGCAGGTGGCCACGTCGCCGGTGCGAAGCCAGCCGTCGGCCGTGAACGAGTCGGCGGCGTCGGGCCGGTTGTAGTACGAGCCGGTCACATAGGGGCCGCGAACGTGCAGCTCGCCGGATGACTCGCCGTCGCGGGGCAGCTCATTGGTGGTGTCGGGCTCGCAGATGCGGAACTCCACGGTCGGCAGGATCGTGCCGACGGTGGTGCGCAGGTCGGCCTTGGCATCGTCGTCCAGACCCTGCTGGCCGGAGCGGATGTGAGCGATCGAGCACAGCGGGCTGGTCTCGGTCATGCCCCACGCCTGCAGGATCGGCAGCCCCACCGCCTCCCGGTACCCCTCAGACAGCGCCTTGGGCACCGCCGAGCCGCCGCAGGGAATGGCACGCAGGCTCGACACGTCGCGCCCTTCCAGCTCACCCAGCACGCCCATCCAGATTGTGGGAACCCCCGCAGCGAGCGTGACTCGCTCGGTCTCCATCAGCTCCGCCAGCGGTTTGGGCGCCAGGTTCGGGCCGGGGTTGACGAGCTTGGCCCCGGCGGCCACCGCCGCATGGCTCAGACCCCAGCTGTTGGCGTGGAACATCGGTACGACCGGCATGACCACATCGCTCTCGCACACTCCGGCCGAGTCGACCAGCATCGCTGCGAGGGTGTGGAGGTAGGTGGAGCGGTGGCTGTACACCACGCCCTTGGGCTCGCCGGTGGTGCCGCTCGTGTAGCACATGGATGCTGCCTGGCGTTCGTCGGCGACGCGGAACGCCGCTGGCGAGGCCGCCGCCAGCAGCTCCTCGTAGTCGATGATGCGCGGGTCGTCGGGAATCTCGGGTCCGGCGCCGCTGCCCGAGTCGTCCATCACCACGACGTGGCGGACGGTGGCCATCTCGTCCACCAGCGGCCACAGCAGCGGCAGCAGCGACCGGTCGGCGAAGATCACCTCGTCTTCTGCGTGATTCGCGATGTAGGTGACCTGCTCGGCGAACAGCCGGATGTTGAGCGTGTGCAGCACCCGACCCGAGCAGGGAGCGGCGAAGTACAGCTCGAGGTGACGGTCGGTGTTCCACGCAAATGTGGCCACGCGGCCATCCGCGGAAACGCCGAGATCGTCGAGTGCGCCGCCGAGCAGCCGAGTCCGTTCGGCCCAGCGCCCGTAGTTCGTGCGCTCGATGCCGGTCGCGGTGGCAGTCACCAGCTCCTTGTCCGCGAACAGCGTCTCGGCGCGTTCGAACAGCGGGTCCAAGGTGAGGGGCACATCCATCATCGTCGAATCCATGACGCCGCAGGCTAGAGGGCATGGGGCGCCGCCTCGAAGGGCTGTGCAGGTGCGTTCGAACACCGGCGCTAGGGGTGCGCCGGTGCGTAGCCTCGGCCGCGGTGGCTGACGACGGCGGGGACGAATCAACGGCGGATGGAGACGCCGCTGCCGAGGGGCCATCGTCGGGCCCGGTGATCACCGACGCAGATCGACGGCGGATGCAGCTGCTGGCTGCGGTGCCGGTGGGCTTCGCCTTGGCGGCCTATGCAGGGCAGATCTTCTTCGCTGCGCTCATTGCGCGGGCGCCGCTGCTGTTGCTGTCGCTGAACGCAACCGACCCCATCCTGCTCGGCGTGGCGCACCAGGCTCCCCTGTGGGCCTTCATGGCGATCGGGCTCACTCGCCTGTTCATCACCGACCCGTTCCTGTACCGGCTCGGCTACGACTACGGCCCCAATGCAAAGGCCTATCTGGCCGGCGAGTTCGGCGCCCGCAGCCGCATCATCCGCACCATGGACTGGCTGGAGCGCTGGTTCCCGCGGGCGGGCTGGTTGCTGCTGTTCGCCGTTCCCGGCTACCCGATGTGCTTGCTGTCGGGCATCGCACGGATGCGTCAAGTGCCATTTGTGGTGGTGAACCTCGCTGGCACCTTCACTCGCCTGGCGCTGGTGTGGTGGGTTGCCGATCTGTTCGCTGGACCCCTCGGAGCGGTCATCAGGTTCATCAATCGCTACTCGATCCCCTTCACCGTGGCGATGTTCGTGCTGGTTGCGGTGCAGACTGCCCGCAATCAGCGCCGGAACGCGGCCGCAGAGCAGCGTTCCTTCGAGGCAGGAACAGACGACGCATAGTCGGCGGGGTCTCCAATGGTCCAGCCCTGCCTCGGTACTCTCGCTGAGGTGAGTGCGCGTGGCACCGCCGGGGCCAATGGCTCAAAGGACGCGTCCAAGTCGTCGTCCGCACACGACGGCCGCAGCGGGTTTTCGCGCGTAGTTCGCAATGCCCTGAGCGGCCGATCTCGCGAGATCGTGGCGCTGTCGCTGTTCGCGCTCGCTGTGATCTGCGCGTTGGGGCTGCTGGGCGACCGAGCGGGCGTCGTGGGCCGAGTCTTGGAGAGCGCGCTCGCAGTTCTGCTGGGCGTGTTCCGGTACGTCGTGCCGATCCTGCTCATCTGGATCGGCGTCGCGCTCGCCCGCATGACCGCTTCGGAGCGGAGCGGCCGTGCGGCGTTCGGGCTGAGCATGCTCACGGTTGCATTCGCTGCGGCCGCACACCTGTCCGGATCCGCCGACGGCTTGGGATCGCTGGAGGACCTGCGAGGCAGCGGGGGGGTGCTGGGTGCCGTTGTTGCCGAGCCCCTGCGACGCCTGATCGACGATCCCGCGACATGGGTGCTGCTGCTGCTGGTGATGCTGTTCGCAGTCATGATCGTCGCCAACATCGGCCTCGGCCAGGTGTTGCGATGGATGTGGACCGGTCTGTCTGCGCTCGGTCAGAAGCTGAGCGGCTCGCTGTCGAAGGGCGCCCGGAGCCTGCAGCGCGTCGGCGAGGATCCCGAACCTCCGTCGTTCGGGGAAGAGCAGTACGACCTGGAGACTGAGCCGGCTGGCCAGACTCCGGGTCTGGACCTGGGCACCTCGGAGGCCAGCGAGGCGGCATCCGACGAGGCTGTCTTCGAGCCATCGCCCCCGCAGTTCGTAGAGCCTCCCTCCGACCAAGCCGTCCCGACACCTGTGCCGGCGGCCCTCGCGGCCAGCAAGGGCACGGGAGGGAGTAGCCAGCGTCCGCGCTGGAAGCTGCCGAAGAAGTCGATGCTGAAGCGCAGCGGCACCCAGCAGTTCGACCGGGCCCAGCTGTCGGCGGGCGCTGCGGCACTGGTGGCGGCACTGGCCAGTCACGGCGTCGAAACTCAGGTCACCGGCTGGGAGCCTGGCCCGACGGTCACGCGCTACGAGCTGAAGCTGGGTCCGGGCGTGAAGGTGTCGCGGGTCACAGCCCTGCACAAGGACATCGCGTACGCCATGGCCGCCGCCGATGTCCGGATCCTCGCGCCGATCCCCGGCCGGTCGGCGATCGGCATCGAGGTACCCAACTCCGACCGTCACCTGGTCGCGCTCGGCGACATCCTGTCCGCCAAGGCCGCAACCGAAGCCATGCATCCGCTCGAAGTGGCGATGGGCAAGGACATCTCGGGTCGTGAGGTCATGCTCAACCTGGCCACGATGCCCCATGTGCTCATTGCCGGCGCGACCGGCTCGGGCAAGTCGTCGTGCATCAACTCGATCATCGCGTCGCTGCTCATGCGGTCCACGCCCGATGAGGTCCGAATGATCCTCGTCGATCCCAAACGGGTGGAGCTCGGGCAGTACGACGGCCTGCCGCACCTGTTGACAGCCGTGGTGACCGAGCCGCGCAAGGCGGCAAATGCCCTGGCGTGGGCTGTGAAGGAGATGGAGCGCCGCTACGACGTGCTGTCCGAGGCGGGCTTTCGCGACATCACCGGGTACAACGCGGCCGTGCTCGACGGTGCGCTGCACAGCGACGAGAGCGAGCTGCTGGGCAACGACCAGCCGCACGAGTCGATGCCCTTCATCGTCGTCGTCGTCGACGAGCTGAACGACCTCATGATGGTGGCGGCCCGCGACGTCGAGGAGTCCATCATCCGCCTGGCTCAGATGGCCCGTGCCGTCGGCGTCCACCTCGTCGTTGCCACCCAGCGCCCGAGCGTGAACGTCATCACCGGGGTGATCAAGGCCAACATTCCAAGCCGGCTGGCATTTGCCGTGTCCAGCCTGGCTGACAGCCGGGTCATCCTGGATCAGCCCGGCGCCGAACGGCTGGTGGGCCAGGGCGACATGCTGCTGCTGTCGGCGAACTCCAGCACGCCGCGCCGCATCCAAGGCGCGTGGGTGAGCGAGTCGGAGGTTGCCCATGTGGTGGCTCACTGGCGCCGCCAGGCACCCGATGTCGAATACGTGGAAGGCGTGGAGGGCACTGACGATTCGGATGGCAGCAGCATCCTGCCAGGCGGCACCACCGGCGATGCCGACGACGACGAGCTGCTGCGCCAGGCAATGGCGATCGTGGTGGAGACCCAACTCGGCTCGACATCCATGCTGCAGCGGAAGCTGAAAGTCGGCTTCGCCCGCGCCGGACGGCTGATGGACTTGCTCGAGCAGCGAGGCGTGGTGGGTCCGTCGCAGGGCTCCAAGGCCCGCGACGTGCTGATGACGCCCGAGGAACTGGCGAACGCGCTGGGAGAGTGACGGCGAGCGGCGCCGCTCGCCGCTGGATCAGAGGCCGACGCGGATCTGCAGGTTGCGGGGGCCGCGCACCTGCACGCCGCCCCATTCCACGCCTCCGCGCCCGACATCGGTGGCGAGCTCGAAGTTCGGGAACCGCGCCAGCCACTCCTCGATGGCGACCTTCAGCTCCATGCGGGCCAGATTGGAGCCCAAGCAGCGGTGGATCCCGAGCCCGAACGCGAAGTGGCGGTTCTCGGCCCGGTCGATGACGACCTCGTCAGGACGGTCGAACTTGGACGGATCGCGATTTCCCGCACCGAAGGGGAGCAGCACCTTGTCGCCCTTGGCGACGGGGCAGCCGCCGATCTCGGCGTCGTCAGCAGCGGTGACGCGGGCCATGGTGACCGGGGAGTAGGCACGCAGGAATTCCTCGATGGCGGTGGGGATGAGCTCGGGTTCGGCCACGAGCCGCTCGCGGTCGGCAGGGTTCATGGCCAAGTGCATCAAGCTGGCCGAGATCGAGCTCCACGTGGTGTCGATGCCCGCCAGCAGCAGCAGGAAGCTGGCGCCGGTGATGTGGTGGTTGGCCAGCGGATCGCCGTTGGGCAGCTTCATGTCGAGCAGCTTCGACGGCAGGTCGTCTGCGCGTTCCTGGCGCCGCTGGTCGGTGAGCTCGCCGAAGTAGTGGAGCACCTCGCGGGTCGCGTTGGCCCGCCGGTCGAACTCGTCGCCCTTGGACTGCAGTACGTCCACTGCCCAGCGGGTGAACTTGGGCTCGTCCGACTCAGGCAGTCCCAGGATGCGGGCGATGACGCGCACGGGAATGTGCTTGGAATAGGTGTCGGCGGCATCCGTGACGCCGATGCGACCTTCGTCTGTCCCCGTCTCGGCGGCGATGGCGTCGAGGCGCTCGCGGGCGATGCTGCGGGTGACCTCGACCATTTCCTCCACGGCTGTAGGGCCGAAGAACGGCAGCAGCAGTCGGCGCGCGTCGGTGTGGAATGGCGGGTCCGAGGTGATCGGCGGGGCGGTGAGCAGCCCGACGCCTTCAGGCGTGGGTGCCACGGCGATGTCGCGAGAACTGAAGTTCTCGGTGTCGTAGGCGACCGCTGTTATGTCGTCCCACGTCGTGGGCATCCAGTGCCCGTCATTGTGGGGGCTGTGGGCGACGGGACATTCGGCGCGCAGCTCGTCCCACACGTCTGCGGCGCCCTGGATGTACTCGTCGCTGTAGACGTCGAAGTCCCGCTCTGCAGATGCGCTGTCGGTGTCAGCAGTCGTGCTCATGGCGGCTCCTTTGAGTCCCCGCGGGCGCGGTCCAAGGCGCTTCCCAGCGTAGGCGACGGGTTCTACGCTGCGCCGTAGTACTGACCAGGCACGAGCGGCCGCTTCGGCCGGCTCGAGGGGGGCACATGTCGGCACACGCAGGTCATGGAGCACACGCGTCGGTCGAGGCGGCGCAGCTCAACGAGGTGGCCCCGGGCGTGTACAGCTACGTGCAGCCCGATGGCACCTGGTTCATCAACAACATGGGATTCATCGCCGGATCCAGCGCTGTCGTGTCGATCGACACCACCTCCACGGAGCGCCGCAACAAGGCCTATCTCGACGCCATTGCGTCGGTGACGTCCTACCCGGTGAAGGTTGTGGTCAACACCCATCATCACGCCGACCACACCCACGGCAACTACCAGTTCACTGACGCCACGATCATCTCGCACGCCAGGTGCCGTGACGTGATGGTGGCCGCCGGCATCCCCGACTACAGCGCCGTGTTCCCCGGCGTCGAGTGGGGGGACCTGCAGTTCCGGGCGCCTGACGTGACCTTCGAAGGCTCGATGGTGCTGCATCTCGACGACCGTCGCATCGAGCTGTCGGACCTGGGCTTCGTAGCCCACACCGACGGCGACATCGTGGCGTGGCTGCCCGATTGCCGGGTGCTGTTCTGCGGCGACCTGATCTTCCACGGCGGCACGCCCTTCGCGCTGTTCGGGTCGGTGTCCGGGACGATCCAGGCGATGGATGTCATCGAGAGCTTCGGAGCAGATGTGATCGTGCCGGGCCACGGCCCGCACTTCGGTGGCGACGACATCGCTCGCGTCCTCGACGAGCAGCGCTCCTACCTGCGCTTCGTGCAGGAAGCGGCCGCCGAGGGGATCACTGCAGGCAGGACGCCGCTTGAGCAGGCCCAGGCCACCGACCTCGGCCCGCACGGTCGCTACACCGACCCCGAGCGTCTCGCCGGCAACCTTCACGTCGCCTACCGCGAAGCTCAGTCCACCGACTACGAGTTCCCCGGCGTCCCCCAAGCGATCATGGACATGGTCGCCTACAACGGCGGCGCGTTGCCGCGTTGTGTGGCCTGAGTTCGGGCGCTGCCGGCAGGAGGCGACCCATCAAGATCAGCGCCTACAACGGCGGCGCGTTGCCGCGTTGTGTGGCCTGAGTACCTGCGCCACTGCGCGGCGCGCGCACAATGGTTCCTTGGCTGCGGCGGTTCGTGGAACGGTTGACGGATTCGTGCCACTATCAGCCGGATTTGGGAGGCGTCGATGGGTAGATCACTGCGTGAGCGCCTGGCTGCTGCCCCGATCACATGGGGCGTATGCGAGGTGCCGGGATGGGGATACCAGCTCAGCCCCGACGAAGTCCTCTCCGACATGGCTGCCCTGGGCTTCACGCGCACGGAATTCGGTTCAGTGGGCTTCTTGCCGGCTGACGGCCACGAGCTCGCCGCAGTGCTGGGGCGCCACGGGCTGTCGCTGCTCGGCGGTTTCGTCGCCGTGGTGCTGCACGATCCCGAGCGCCTTGAGGCGGAGATGGCGCGCGTGGCTTCGGTCGTCGACCAGATGGCCTCCGCCGGCGGAACCTGGTTCGTCAGCTGCCCGGTCTTCGACCACGATGACTGGCAGCGACCCGGACTTGAGGACACGCAGTGGAACCGTGTGTTTGAGGGCCTGGCGGCGATTGACGACGTGACGGCCGAAGCGGGGATGAGACATGCGTTCCATCCCCATGTAGACTCGCTAGTCCAGGACGATGTTGAGACACGAGCAGTGCTCGAGCACACCGACACGCAGATTGTGCTCGACACGGCACATCTCACCTTGGGCGGCACCGATCCCGCAGCATTGGTGGACAGCCACGGCCATCGCGTCGGGCTGGTGCACCTCAAGGACGTCGACGCCGCGGTGGCCGAGCGCCTGCGCCGTGGCGAGGACAGCCTGATGAGTGCGGTCCAACGGGGGCTCTTCCCCCCGCTGGGTCAGGGTGTGGTTCCGCTGACCGAGATCATCCGCGCGTTGGAGCAGGCGCGGCCCGACCTGTGGTACGTGCTCGAGCAGGACGCCGCGCTCAGCGGACCCGACGCCGATGATGTGGAACGGTTGCGGAGCGGCGTCGTTCAGAGCTTGCAGTTTGTGCAAGACTTCGATCTCGCGCGCTAGCGCCCTAGGGGAATCGGGTGTGGGCGTCGTGCTATTTCACGTACCCGGGAGGACGTACAGAATGAAGCGCATCTACAAACTGATCTCGCTGTTGGCAGTCGTCACACTGCTGGCCGCAGCGTGCTCGAGTGACGACGGCGACACCGCTGACGCACCGGCGCCTGCCGAGACGACGGAGGCCGCATCGGATGCGACCGAGGTCACGCTCACCCAGAGCGACTGCGACAAGACCTATCACGTGATCACACACGGCGACTCGGGCACGTTCTGGTCGGTCGTAGAGGTAGCGGTAGCGGACGCCGCCGAAGCCGTCGGCTGCGACGTCGTCTACTTCGGAGCGAACAACGATGCACAGGCGCAGTCGCAGGCCATTGAGGGTGCGATCGCCGACGGTTCCGACGGCATCGCCATCTCCCTGGCGGACCCGGCGGGTCTCGAAGCGGCCGCCCGTGCGGTCGTGGCGGCGGGCATCCCGCTCTACACGCTGAATTCCGGCGTCAACAACTACAAGGACCTCGGCGCGGTGACCCACATCGGCCAGACCGAGATCGTGGCCGGCAACGGCGCCGGCGAGCGCTTCAACGCCCTGGGCGCAACCCATGTGCTGTGCGCTCGCCAGGAGCAGGCCAACATCGGCCTCGAAGAGCGCTGCCAGGGCCTTGCGGAGACCTTCGACGGCCAGGTGACCTCGGAGTTCGTCGGTCTTGACGCGAACCCCGATGAGCAGGAGCAGACCATCGCCTCGATCCTCACCGCGGACTCCAGCATCGACGCCGTGCTCGGCGTGGGCCCGAACCTGCCGCTGCGTGCGCTCGACGCCGCCGAGTCGGCAGGGCGCACGCTGCACATCGGCGGCTTCGACCTGTCATCCGACCTGATTTCGGCCATCGAAGCGGGTGACATCGCCTTCACCGTCGACCAGCAGCAGTACCTGCAGGGCTACATTCCGGTCATCCTCATGCACCTGCAAGCGACAAACCAGAACACCGCGGGCGGTGGCTTGCCGATCCTCACCGGTCCTGGCTTCGTCACGCCTGACAACGCCGCCGAGGTCGCCGCGCTCGTCAGCGAAGGCACGAGGTAACCCTCCCCGTGGCGGCCTTCACCGCCGGCGGGGCCGACGAACGGCTCGCATATCGCGGGCCGATCCAGCAGCTGCTCACCCGTCCTGAGATAGGTGCGCTGCTGGGCCTCGCCGGCGTGTGGCTGCTCTTCTGGCTGACATCGGAGGCCTTCGGCACCGCCGGGGGCACGGCCAACTTCCTCGACGTCGCAGCGCTGCTCGGCATCATGGCGGTGCCGGTGGCGCTGCTGATGATCGGCGGCGAGTTCGACCTGTCGTCGGGCGCGATGACCGGCGCCACCGCCATATTCGTCATTTTGATGAGCCGCGAGGTGGGCGAGCTCGGGGGCGCGGGCTTCAGCCTGCACCTGGCCGTGCCGCTGTCGCTGTGCTTCGCGCTGGCGATCGGCTGGTTCAACGGCACGCTGGTCGAACGCACGTCACTGCCCAGTTTCATCGTGACGCTGGGCACGTTCTTCATCCTCATCGGTGCCAAGCTCGGCTTCGGCAAGCTGTTCACCAACAAGGTCATCGTCGAGGGGCTCGACGAGGCGCAGGGCTACGCCTTCTGGGACGACATCTTCGGCGCGGAGTGGATCCGCAACCAGCACATCTGGGACGGCCGCGACTGGGCATGGGCGGGGCTGCTCATGCTGGCCGGCGTCGCTTTGCTGCTGGGGCTGCTGGAGATGAGCTACACGCGACGGGCCGACCCGCCGTCGTGGGCGTCGCCCGGTGCGTTCGCCGGTGCTGTTGCGGCGCCGCTGTTCGGCTTCGTCATGCTCTTGACGACCGACGGCACGGCATCGAATTGGTTGTGGGGGGCAGTCATCACCATCGGGACGCTGGCAGGCGTCGCGACATGGTGCAGCTCCCGCTACGAACCGGTGCAGCGCCACGGCGGTGCTCTCGACAGCCGCGCTCTGCGGATGGTCGGCATCGGCATCGGTGCTGTGGTGGTCGCTGTCGTGCTGGCACTCGTCATGGATGCGACCAACGCCGATCAGCTCGGCTTCCTCGGCGGCGGCCTCGGGCGTGTGATCTTCGCCATCGGCATCGCCGCCACCGGCGTGCTGGCCGCGCTGGCCGCAACCGGCCACGTCCGCTCGAGCGCTCCGGTCATCGGCGTCGTCGTGGCCCTGCTGCCCGCCATCAGCTTCATGATGACCATCCAGGCTGCTCGGGCATTGCTGTTCGTCGGTCTCGCACTGGCCGGCGTCATCGCTCTGATGCTGGTGACGGCGCGAGCTGACGTGTCGCTGTGGCTGCCGATGGCCACCGCAGTCATCGTCGCCGTTGCCGCATTCGTGGTGCAGGCCGAGTCTGCATCGCGCAAGTTGCGTGTCGAGCTGTTCTCGGTGCTGCTGCTGATCGCGCTCGCGCTTGCGGCAACCGCGGTGGCCCGGGCTCTTGCGCAGCGTCGCACCACGGCGGTGCCGGTGCCGCAGATGGGGATGTGGCCTCGCGTCGCGCTGACTGCCGGCGGGGCTGCTGCGGTCGTGTTTGCGGTGATCGAGCTGATCGACGGCGACGGCCTGCTCTACGCGCTGTCGACCGGTGCCGCCAAGGGCGGCGCGATCGCGCTGGGCATCTTCGCCATTGGCACCTTCTACCGGTTGCTGTTCAGCAGCGACGAGGGCATGGGCCGGCCCCTCGTGACGGTCGGCTTGGCGGCCGCAGGATTGGCGCTCGCGGTCAAGCTGATGTTCATCACCACCTTGGAGGAGGAGGCGACCCAGGCGGTCACCCGGTTCCGGGTCTCGGTGCTCTTCTACCTGCTGTTCGCCGCAGCGGGAGCGTGGGTGCTGGCAAAGACACGCTTCGGCAGTTGGACCTTCGCCGTCGGCGGCAACAAGGACGCCGCCCGGTCGGTGGGTGTCCCGGCCGCCCGCACCAAGACGACGCTGTTCATGCTCGTGTCGGTCTGTGCCTGGGTCGCGGGAATGCTCATCGCATTCCGCCTCAACTCGGTGCAGGCCAACGTCGGCGACGGCAACGAGTTCCGCTACATCATCGTGGCGGTCGTGGGTGGCAACCTGCTGACCGGCGGCTACGGCTCGGCGATCGGCGCGGGGATCGGCGCACTCATCTGGGGGATGATCAGCCAGGGCATCGGCTTCGCACGCTGGAACACCGACTGGCGCTTCCTCGTAGCGACTCGCTGATCGAGCTCCGCGGCATCTCGAAGTTCTACGGCAACATCATCGCCCTCACCGGAGTGTCCACCACGGTCAATCCCGGCGAGGTGACGTGTGTGCTCGGCGACAACGGCGCCGGCAAGTCGACCTTCATCAAGATCCTCGCCGGCGTGCATCAGCACGACGAGGGCCAGCTCCTGCTCGAAGGCGAGGAGGTCACGTTCTCCTCGCCCCGCGCCGCTCTCGCAGCCGGCATCGCCACCGTTTACCAAGACTTGGCCATGGTGCCGCTGATGTCGGTGTGGCGGAATTTCTTCCTCGGCGCCGAACCCACCAGGGGCTTCGGTCCGTTCCGGCAGATCGACATCGAGAAGGCCAAGCAGATCGCCAAAGAGCAGCTCGCCGAGATGGGCATCGACATCCGCGACACCGAGCAGCCGGTCGGCACGCTGTCCGGCGGCGAGCGCCAATCGGTGGCGATTGCACGAGCCAGCTACTTCGGCGCCCGTGTGCTGATCCTCGACGAGCCCACCTCAGCGCTCGGCGTGAAGCAGTCCGGAGTAGTCCTGCGGCGCATCGTGGAGGCGCGAGATCGCGGGCTCGCAGTCATATTCATCACGCACAATCCCAACCACGCCTACCCGGTCGGCGATCGCTTCGTGATCCTCAATCGCGGTCATTCCATGGGCAACTTCGCCAAGGAAGACATCTCGCAGGCCGAGCTCACCCAGATGATGGCCGGCGGAGCGGAGCTCGAAGCGCTGCAGCACGAGCTGGCGACGCACTGAGCCTGTCGATGAGACGGCGCTTGGGCATAGCTGTAGTGGGCTTCGGCTGGATGGGCCAGGCGCATGCACGCTCGGTCATGCGCATTCCGAGCCTGTTCGACGAGCGCAGCTACACGCCTGAACTCGTCGTATGTGCCGACACGGTGGAGGAGCGGCGCACGATGGCCCGCGAGGGCTTCGGCTTCGGCGACACAACCGACGACTGGCG
>NZ_JAPYOK010000106.1:0-25118 GCF_028283155.1 Candidatus Poriferisodalis multihospitum
GCCCTTCATGTAGCTATCCGAGGCCGCAGCGCCCTCGACGAACGTCGAGGAATACCCGATGGCCGCCTGCTGGGCTGCGATGGAGGCCACGTCGTCGCGCATCGCCTCGTGACTGATCTGCATGTAGCCCACGGGGTGGTAGGAGAACGCTTCAGGGTCGCTGTCCCACACGCTCACCGAGTGCGCCATCAGCTCGCGCATGGCCGGCTGGAAGTAGTTGTTGCGGATCACGCCGCAGGCAATGCCCGAGGCCCCCGCGCCGACGCCGGACTTGTCGATGACGACGATGTCGGCTCCAGAGCCCCGACCCGACGACCTCAGGTCACGGGCGAGGTTCCACGCCGTGGACAAGCCGTGAATGCCGCTGCCGATGATGACGTAGCGAGCGCTGGTCGGTAGTGCCATTGCCGATGCCTTCTTGAGAATGGTCCTCTTGTGTGACGTGTCGAGCGTGCGGGCTCAGTGGCCAGCCGGGGCCTCCCAGCCCTCCAGCACCGGCGCACGCCAGTCGGTGCCGACAATTCTGGAATCCTCCACCCACGGCCCCAGCTCCACCTGCGGGAACTTGCAGTGGATGTCTTTCAGCGTGATGCCGTAGCTGTTGCCCTCGGTGAGATGCTTCATCAGCACCTTGCGGGCGATCTCGTCCTCGCGGCCCTCGGGGATGTCGAAGTAGATCTTCAGGAACGAATTGGAGTACCGATCGAACACCGCGGGGATGCCGTCTTCGGAGAGCAGCGTGATGTCCTCGAGCCAGTTGATGTCGGGCCCCGGCGTGAGCTCCAACAGGTCGATGTCCTCCACCAGCGACATGTCCTCCTGGTAACCGAACCGCTTGCCCGCCAGCACCTCCGCGTCGATGGCCACCGTGCGGGTCTCGCGGGTGCTCTCGCCTGTGCTTGCTGAGTTCGCCATGCCTACAGCCCTGTCAGGGTGATCAGGAAGTTGTAGACCCGCAGGGCCGCCTCGTCGACATCGAGGCGCTTGCGCAGCTCCACGTCCTGGGTGGCCACGCCGACGGGACACCGGCCGGTGTGGCAGTGGTAGCACTCGCCGGCGGGAACGCCGATCGTGCCCTCGTAGTCGGTGACGCCGGGAATCTCCTTGTTGCAGTTGAGCGCCATCAGTGCCGCCGTGCCGAGCGCAATCGCATCGGCGCCCAGCGCCAGGCACTTGGCAACATCGCCGCCGTTGCGGATGCCGCCCGCAACCACTAGGTCGATGTCGTCGGCGAGGCCGACGTCCTCCAGCGCCCGGCGGGCCTCGGGGATGGCAGCCATCAGCGGGATGCCGGTCTCCTCGGTGGCCAGGTGCGGGCCGGCACCGGTGCCGCCCTCGGCTCCGTCGAGGTAGATGACGTCGGGGCCGCACTTGGCGGCCATGCGCACGTCGTCGTAGACCCGGGCCGATCCCAGCTTGAGCTGGATGGGGATCTGGTAATCGGTGGCCTCGCGGATTTCCTGGATCTTCAGCGACAGATCGTCGGGACCCAGCCAGTCCGGATGACGGGCCGGGGAGCGCTGATCGATGCCTGCTGGCAGCGAACGCATCTCGGCCACCTGCTCGGTGACCTTCTGGCCCATCAGGTGGCCGCCCAGACCCACCTTGCAGCCCTGGCCGATGAAGAACTCGACTGCGTCGGCCAGCATCAGGTGGTGGGGGTTGAAGCCGTAGCGGCTCTGGATGATCTGGTAGTACCACTTGGTCGACAGATCCCGCTCCGGCGGGATCATGCCGCCCTCGCCCGAGCAGGTGGCGGTGCCGGCCATCGAGGCGCCCTTGGCGAGCGCCATCTTGGCTTCCAGCGACAGCGCGCCGAAGCTCATGCCGGTGATGTACACCGGGATGTCCAGCTCCAGCGGTTTCTCGGCGAAGCGTGAGCCGATGACCGTCTTGGTCTCGCACTTCTCGCGGTAGCCCTCGATCACGAAGCGGGTGAGCGTGCCGGGCAGGAACACCAGCTCGTCCCAGTGCGGGATCTTCTTGAAGATCGAGAAGCCCCGCATCCGGTAGCGGCCCAACTCGGCCTTCACGTGGATGTCGTTGATGACCTCGCGGGTGAAGATCCGGCTCTTGCCGAGCACGTCGGTGCTCGCATTCACCTCGTTTTCGTCAGCCATGACTGTTCTTCCCCCTGCCTCTAGTGAATGACGAGCTTGCGCTCGGACGGCTCAAGCTGGTCGTAGTTGTGCAGCACCTTGCCGCAGACGAACTTCTGGAACTCGGGTGGGTCGCCGAGCCCGTGGATGCGGAACTTGCGCTCGATCAGCTCGGTGTCGGCATCGTTCCACTCACCAGGCACGCAGTCGACCCCGAGCGAGGCCACTGTGCCGGCCACGTAGATCTCGCCGTCGTACATCGAGTCGCCCAGGTTCATGCCGGCGTTGCCGCAGATGATCTGCCGGCCCCGCTGCATCATGAAGCCGGTATTGATGCCGACATCGCCCAGCACGATGATCGTGCCGCCCTTCTGGTCGATGCCGGTGCGGGCACCCACATCGCCCTTCACGATGAGGTCGCCGCCGCGGATGGCGGCACCGGTCAGCGAACCGGCGCTGCGCTCGATGGTGACGACGCCCGACATCATGTTCTCGGCCACCGACCAGCCCACACGACCGTTGATCGTCACCTCGGGCCCGTCGATGAGCCCGCACGCGAACCAGCCGGGGCTGCCCTCGAAGTGGATCCGGCAGCGCTTCAGGATGCCGACCGCCAGCGAGTGCTTCGAGGCCGGATTCAGGATGGTGACGTCGGTGATGCCGTCGTCGTAGATGAGCTTGCGCATCGCCATATTGATCTGGCGAATCGTCAGATCGGCCGCATCGAAGCGGGCCCGGCCGCCCTCGACTTCGATGTTGTCGGGCATGTCGGCAGTGGGCTCGACCAACCCCCGAGCGTCGTAGGAGACGCCGCTGCGGGAACCTACACCTGCCACACCAGCACCTCCCGCTCGTAGGGATCACGCGTCACGACCTCGCGCTTCACCAATGACCGGATGGCCACTTCCTCGGTGGCAACCGCCACGAGCGGCTCCGACTCGAACAGCACCAGCGGCTTGGCCGCCATCTCGTCTTTGGCAACGCCCAACTGGTTGCCGGTGACGCAGACGTAGGTGAACACGCCGTCGAGATCATCGAGGCTGTGCTTCATCGACGTTTCGAGCGTCAGGCCCCGGCTCATGTACTCGGCGAGGTACACGGCGATGATCTCCGAGTCGCACTCGCTCTGGAACCGGTGGCCGTGCTGCTCGAGGCGCCGGCGCCACTGGTGGTAGTTGGTGAGCTGGCCGTTGTGCACCACCGCCACGTCGGCGAAGGGGTAGGCCCAGTAGGGGTGTGCGCTGGCGAGATCCACCTCGGACTCGGTGGCCATGCGCACGTGGCCGATGCCGTGCGTGCCCCGGAACGAGCCCAGGTTGTACTGGTCGCTCACGGTGGAGGCGTCGCCCAGGTCTTTGATGATCTCCAGCGAGCTGCCCAGCGACAGCACCTCGCAGCCGGGAACGTCTTCGAGGTAGTCGGCCAGGGCCTTGAGATCGCCGCCGTAGCGGATGGTGGCCCGGAAGGCGTACCCGGTCTCGCTGGTGACCGTGGCCACCTCGGCGCCGATCTTGGCCAGGCGGCTCTCCACCTCGGCCCGGTTGCGTTCAAGGCGCTCGGCCATGCCGATGCCCGTGCTCTTGTTCGGCTCGGCCAGCACGAACCGGATCACGACCAGGTCGTCGGCCGGTCCGTACACGGCGTAGCCGGTGGAATCGGGCCCCCGGTGCTTCATCGATTGGAGCATCGCCGTGAGCTCTGCTCCGATGTCGGCGGTTCCGTCGCGGTGGATCACTCCGGCTATGCCGCACATGGTGCTCCCCCCTTCGTGGGTGCTGTTGGTCTTTCAGATTGTGTGCCGGCCCGCCTCTGCGAACCGGCCGGATGGCTGTCGGCCCCCCTCACGGCAGGACGTCGAGGTACTCCTCCACGTCCCAGTCGGAAACGGTGTGCAGGAAGCGTTCCCACTCGTCGGTCTTGTAGTGGAAGAACACCTTCTCCATCTCGCCGGGCAGCGAGCGCATGACGACCTCGTCGTTGCGGAGCGCCTCGAGGGCCTCGCCGAGCGTGAGCGGGATCTTCTCCACGCTCTTGCCCGCCTCCATGGCCTCGTAGATGTTGCGCTCCTCGGGCTCGCCCGGGTCGAGATTGCGGTCGAGGCCGTCGTCCATCGCCATGAGCAGCCCGGCGAACGACAGGTGGGGGTTGACCGAGCTGTCCGCCGAGCGATACTCGAACCGGCCCGGAGCGCTCACCCGCAACGCAGTCGTGCGGTTCTGGAAGCCCCAGTCGGCGAAGACCGGCGCCCAGAAGCCGGTGTCCCACAGCCGGCGGTACGAGTTGACCGTCGGCGAGGACAGGCACGTCAGCGCCCGGACATGCTCGAGAATGCCGCCGATGGCCTTCATGCCGACAGGCCCGGGGAGCTGCGGGTTGTCGCCTTCGGGCAAGAACTTGTTGTTGCCGTCGGTGTCCCACAACGAGATGTTGTGGTGGCAGCCGTTGGCCGAGACGCCCATGAACGGCTTGGGCATGAAGCACGGGAAGGCGCCCAGCTCGCGGCCCACCTGCTTGCACACCTGGCGGTAGGTGGTGAGGCGGTCGGCGGTGAGCTCAGCCCGGTCGAACTGGAAGTTCAGCTCGAGCTGGCCAGGAGCGTCCTCGTGGTCGCCCTGGATCATCTCGAGGCCCATGGCCTCGCAGTACTCCACCACCTTGTGGATGAGCGGCTGCAGCTCGGCGAACTGGTCGATGTGGTAGCAGTTCGGCTTGGTCATGCCCTCCACGGTGGGCTTGCCGTCTGCATCGGCTTTGAGCCACATCATCTCGGGCTCGCAGCCGGCCCGCAGGTGCAGCCCGTGCTTGGCCTCGAACTCGGCGTGGAGCCGCTTCAGGTTGCCCCGGCAGTCCGAGGTGAGGAAGGCTCCGCCGTCTACCTCTTCTTCGCGGCCCCGGAACAGGGTGCACCAGACCCGGGCGGTCTTGGGATCCCACGGCAGCGGCATGAACGTTTCGGGCTCGCCGATGCCGACGAGCTCGCGGGCTTCGGGGCCGTAGCCGATGTAGTTGCCGTGGCGGTCGATGAAGAGATTGGCGGTGGAGCCGTAGACGAGCTGGAAGCCCTTGCGGGCGATCATCCCGAAGTGCTTGGCCGGTATGCCCTTGCCCATGATGCGGCCGGTGACCGACACGAACTGGCAGTAGAGGTACTGGATGCCGTCGGCCTCTATCTGGCGCTCGACTTCGGCAATCTGTTCCTCGCGTCCGTCGGCTTCGACGAACATCTCAAGATCGGTGGCCATTGCTCCCCCTATCGGCATGGCTTATTGGATTCATGCGAACCGTAACGCCCCGCGAATTGTGCGTCGGCACACCCGCTTGCGGACGTGTCTAAGCCGCACCGCAACCTAGCACAGTGTCCGAGATGATGTCTAATGTGAGTAGCGGCTCTTTCCTCACAGTAGAGACACCCAGTCCGTCCCGAGACAACACTCGATATCCGGCTGGCGCAGCCGCTCGCGAGGATCAGGGGACTCGAGCGATGAACCAGCGGGTCTCGGGAAACTGAGAACCGGTGTCTCCAGACTGGGCGGCAGACAGGTACGGCGTCACCATGGCGATGACGAAGTCCGTGCCGACGGCGTAGTACGGACCTGACAAGAAGCCATCAGCGAACTGTGCGCCAGCCGCCGTCACCCTGCCGTCGCTCGTGGCCCAGAGGCTGAGGCCTCGAGGAAAGTCGAGCTCGGTCTCGCTCCATTCGAGCACCGGCCCTGTTGACGCGTCCTCGGGTGATCCAGCCTCGGGCGACACGCGCACGCCGTCATCGCCCTCGTGACGCGGGGACGTGTCCGGTTACCGTGTGGGCGTGTCCGGCGGGGCCGACATCGCATCGACGGGTGGCGACTCCACGTTGGCGGGTGATGAGGGATCGCTAGTGACTGTGGCAATCCGCTGGTCACTGCTGTCGGCTGCCGCCTCGGCACCACCACTCGACTCGCCGCGCTGTTCGCCGCCGCTCACGGCACGATCTGCGACGGTGCCTCCGCACCCCGCCGGCACCAACAGTCCTGCAAGTACAAAGTGACTCGCCAGCCATAGGCGAACTGCATGGCCAATCTGCGGGCGAGATGTGCGACGAGCTTGCTTCCGGCGAGCGTTCATGGCACGCGGGCGATGAACCAGCGGCTCGTGCCGCTCGACCACGTAGCCATGCCGTCGCTGCCCGAATCCGAAGAGTCAGACCCAAGCACGTCGAACACCTGCACCGAGGCGATCACAAAGTCCTCGCCCACCGCCACGGTCGCCGTGGCCTCTGCGTCACCGAGCCCGAACGCCTCCGCGACTGTCTGCCAACCCCAGTTCGTGCCATCGGCTGACCATCCGATCCACATCTCCCCGAAGGGCGAATCTGACGCGTCGCGTTGAACGCCGAAGACGGATTGGAGATCTTCCTCGGTGAATGTCACCAAGTCCTCGCCCGTGTCGGGATCCTCGAATGTGAGTTCGAAGATGTCGCCGTGGTCCTCTCGCACGCCTTCAGGAATCTCGTCGCTCTCGATGATCTCAGGGCCGAACTCGTACACCGCCGCGTCTGCGGTGAGATCCCACAGCGTGATCCCGCCCTCCGGCTCGCCGTACCGGAGTTCGTAGCCGTCTTTGGCTACCCGACCGACCGGCAATCCCGAAGCGCCCGAACTCGCTCCGGCGGGCTCAGGGCGGGGCTGCATCGCTGTTGCGGCGAGGCCTGCCGGCCCACTGCTGAGCTCGACGAGACGGGGGAAGTCTGCGAGCCAGGTGCCTTGAACAGCAGAACCGCCCTCGCTCCATCGAGTCAGGTAACTGTCTGACCCGTCGGATCGGAGCATCCACACGGAGCCGCCGGGCCCGATGGCAGAACTGTCCAACGGCGCTCGAATAGGCGGCCCATCAGGCGTCTGGTCGCTCCAGGCGTGGCCGTCGGGCGAGGTGAGCAGCGTGACCATGCCGCCGTCTGCTTCGGTCAGCACGATGAAGCCGCGAGCGTTGCCGATTGCATGCGCCCGCCGACCGTCGAGCACGGCAGTCTCGGTGAGCACAGGGCCGGATCCTGAGTACACGCGGATGGGCCCGGGATCGTGCGCTCCTTCGACGATCGCCATCTGCTCGGCCGACAATCCGAGTTCGTCGACGGTGAACCTCAGCGGCTCGGCGGGCGTCTGCTGTGCGCTGTCGGAGGCAGGTTCCTCGAACAGCTCGAAGCCGACTCCGTCGCCGTCAATGGAGATCCAGCGCGGTCCTGCACCGGACGGCAGCAGGCCGCGGTCCCCCAGCAGTGCTTCGAAATCGAGGGAGAGGTGCGTTCTGACGGCCGCTACGACATGCGGACCCGATGTCGCGACTGCGACCACGATGGAGTGAGCAAGGGCGTGCTCGGGCAGTTCACGCGGCGCTGCCTCGAGCCGAGCCTCGTGCCAAGTCGAGCCCCTGTCGTCGGAGACGTAGATCCGGCCGCTGAAGCCGGCATCGCGGGGATTGCCGCGCGGCCATCCGGCAAGCGCCCATCTCTCACCCGTCAAGTCGAAGCTGTTCGGCCACAGAGAGGGCGGCAGGTGCAGCTCTGACCAAGTGGAGCCGTCTGCGGTGACGATGAAGTACGGCTCGGCCTCTGATGGCTGGCCGCCCATCACCACCCGCCCGTCACCGGTCGTGAACAACCTGCCAAGTTGGTCGACACCCGGGTCGAATGCGGTCCAGCGCAAGATCGGCCCCGTCGACAGGTCCTCAGGCGAGGGGTCACTGGCAGTCCGGTCGTCGGTCATTGCCGCTGTGCCCACGCGATCCGGTTGCGCCGCCGCCTGCGAGGACGCCTCTTGAGCACCGACCGTCTCGATCCGCTCTGTCGCACTCTGTTCCGCAGCGACTTCGGCCGCCTGTCGGGCGTCGTCGTTGCCCTCGACAGCAACCACGCCGCTCCCGCCGCCGCACCCCGTCACCGCCCACGCCGTGACCACGATGCCGAGCGATACAAGAAGCCTTCCCACCGCCCTTGGACGCCGCCGACCAACCACCGAGTCGAGCCTATGTCAGGGCATGTCGAGGGATGTGCCGCGCCGGGTAGACATGGCTGCCGAAATCGACTGCGGAGGCGTTCTGATCATGCGCTGGCGGAGACTCCTTGTTGCGGCCTTGGCAGTGGTGGCCCTCGTGACTGCCTGCGGCGGCAGCGAACCCGACCTGACGGCGGCGACGATCCCCGACGATGCGTCCGCCACATCGGTGCATATTCACGAAGACGGCGAGGTGCACGTTCACACCGGCGACGAAGCGTCCGATGACCTGCCCGGCAGCGGCGAGATGAACCACGACATGGGCGACATGTCCGCCGCGGAGGATGCAGCACACGACCACGCGGCGACCAGGGAGGTCGCTGCTGGCAGTGCGGTGCCGACGGTCGCCTTGGAGGTCACGCCGGACCCCGCCAGCGGCTGGAACGTGCAGATCGCCCTGGGGAACTTCCGGCTCGCCCCCGAACGGGCCTCCACCGACCACGTCGAGGGCGAAGGCCACATGCACATGTACATCGACGGCGCGAAGGTCAATCGCCTCTACGGGCTGTGGTACCACCTAGGCCATCTCGAGCCGGGCGAGCGTGAGGTCCGCGTCGAGCTGTCAGCCAACGACCATGCCACACTCACCCATAACGGCGAGCCCATCGACGCCACCGTCATCGTCACCGTGCCCGCGTCCTGATCGACCAAGGTTGGCGAGAGCGACGCCGTGTCCGAGTCGTGGACTATCACTGACCCGGAGGAAGCATGACCACGGAATCGAAGTTGCCGCCGATCCACCCCGGCGAGGTCCTCAACGAGGAGTTCCTTGCCCCGATGCGCATCACCCAGTACCGGCTGGCGGTTTCCATCGGTGTCGACCCGCGGCGCATTCACTCCATCGTTCACGGCCAGCGGTCCATCACTGCCGAGACGGCCCTGCTGCTGGGGCGTTTCTTCGGGAACTCTCCGGAGTTCTGGATGGGGCTTCAGGCTCAACACGATCTCGAAGTCACCCAAGACCGTCTGTCGGAACGGCTGGACAGGGTGATCGTCCATACGGCCGCTCACGCGACGTGACCCGATTTCGAGACTGTCACCACTGCGACGCTGGCTGAGGTCCCGACTTCATTGCCGACGCGACTGTGGTGACGAGCCACAGGAGGTTGTCGGGGCCGCAGCACGACAACTCGGCATCGAACGTCAGCGGCGGGTGGTGGCGTGGGCGGCGAACGCTGTGAGGAGTTCGTCCACGACGAGTTCTTCGTGGACGACGGAGCGGAGGGCGGCGAACTCGGCGGCGAGGTCGGGGTCCCATGGCGTGGGACCGCAGGCGTTGGGGTCGCTCGGCAGTTCGATGCCGTTGTCCGCCGCGTGGCTGAGGGCGCGGAGGTAGTCCGTGGCACCCATCATCCAGGGAACGCAGCCGCGCTCGGCCATGCGGCGGCAGATCGCTATGCCGTCCGAATCGCAGTCGCCGTGGTAGCTCAGGGCCGCGCCAGAAGCGGCCAACTGGGTGACGAGTTCGGTGACGGCGGTGGAGGGATTGCCATTCGTGCACACCATGCCGAATGGCGCTTTGGAGATGATCGCCGCCTCGATGACACTCGGGTTCTCCGACACGAGAACGGCTGTGCCATCGGGAGCTTCGATGGGGTGGGCGCGCAGCAAGCGCAGGCTGAGGTGCAGCGGCATCCCGCTGTCGGCGGCGCTGTTCAGCATGGAGGCGAGCGGCGAGGAGCCGATCGGGCGCAAACCCCAGGTGAGCACAGGCGCGGAGACGGCATCGACTTCGATGCCTGCGGCTTCCCACAGCTGTCGCCCCTCGAGTACTTGTCCTGACGGCCCCAGAGTTCGGCGCAGCGCCCGCTTGGCCGCCGACGCGAGCTTGGTGCCGTCGTCGAGCGCATGGGCCGAGCCGAAGAGCCGAGCCGCCAGTTGGGCGCGGGTCGTGACGCCGGCCGGTGCGTCTGCCGCATGCCTGAGCAGTCGCCGGACGTCGTCGACCAAGGAGGCGACCTCGGGCTCGTCGAGGCTGCCGATGAGGCCTGCCGAGCGCAGTTCCTCAGCCCAGTCAGCCGCCCACGGCTCAGGCCAACCGGCAGCGGCGTCGGCCAGCGCGCTGTGCGCCCGCCTGGTGCGCGCACGTGCGCGGCGCGCTGCCACTGCCGCCGGGTCGGGAGGATGCCCGAGCCGGGACAGCGCGGAGTCCAGGTCGTGGCCGATGCCTCGGCGGCGCAGACCGTCCTCCAAGGCGTTCAGGTCGACACGTGCGGCGGTCGGGCGCTCCAGCAGGGTCGACAGCGCCAGGGTGCAGCGCGGTTCGATGGCCGGCATGGCCATGGTGCGGGCCGTCGCCTCGCCGTCACGGTCGAGCCGGCGGCGGACTTCCCGCCAGAGCGCCGCCAGCCCCGGATCGGTCAGTGACGCGGGCACGGCATCGGAGACGCTCGGAGTGCCCGCGGCGTCGGACGGGTGCGCGTTCACAGCATCGATGCCTGCTCGTGGGACGCCTCGACGCGGTAGCGCGCCGCAGCCGGCAGCACGACCACGCTGTGATCGTCGAATTCCACCAGGCGGTGATCGGCCAGCAGCTCCAGCGCCTCGGCAGCGAGCCGTTCAGCATCACGGCCGAGCTGCGACCAGTACTGACGATGCTCGGCGGAAAACTCGGAGACCATGCGGGTCACCGCCTCGCGGCTGACGGGCGAGGCAGGATGCTGCGCCAGCGCGTCGGCCAGCAGCAGGGCAGCGTGGCCGACGGTTCCCGTCAGCGGGAAGCCCGCATCGGTGAGCTGCCCGTCGGGATCGACAGCCATCACGCCTTCGGCGCGCGCCTCGAGGCGCAGCCCGAACATCTCGTCGAAGAAGTCGGTCTCCTCCCCGAGGCGGCGACGCAGTTCGGTCCACTCGGCATCGTCGAGGTCGCTGCGGTACAGCACCGGTTCTTCGAGCAGCAGGGCTCGCATCCAGGCACGCGCCGAGCGGCGGCTCTCGGACCGGTCGAAGAGCTCGTCGACGCACTGCGAGCGTGCGAGGGTGGGCATCGGCAGCATTGCGATGCGGTCAGGTCGCATCTCGAGCAGGGCATCGGCGTCCTCGTCTTCCCGAAAGGCATCGACCCGCTCGGCAAGCTCAGTCGCGAGCCCGTGCGCGATCATCCATCGCAGCGCCGTCACCACTGCGCGCCGGTCCGGCGACTCTTGACCGAATTCGACGCCAGCCTCCGCCGCGGCGGCGCGCACCGCCCCCACGAGATCGCGCAGGCTGACCACGCTCGGACCGGACACGACCGCGGCCAGTATCAGCGCCAGCGCCCGGTACTCGGGCAGGCGGAACGGCCGCGGCTGCGTGCCGGCCGTGCGCAGGGGGCGGCGTCGGGGAACCGTGGTCGTCTTGTAGAGCCGTGCCGTGTCGGCGGCCACCAGCAAGCGGTAGCCGAAACGCTGCGTGAACCACTGGCCGAGACGCTGTTGATGCCGACGGATCAGCGCGAACTCTGCGGGGTGCCGCTCGGCCGCTGCCAAGGGGTGCATGACGACAAAGCGGGCTGCATCTCGCCTCTCGGCAGCCAGCCGATCCGGGGCATCGCTCTGGCTCATGCCGCCGATACCTGTCGGGCGGCGGGCAGCGGCGACGGCGGAGAGAGCGCGACCGCGCTGCGGATGCCGATGGCGGCGTCGGCATCGACGATGGCGACGGTGATGCCGTGCATGGTCATGCGGCCCTGCGGGCAGCGCACCACGGTGCTGCGGCGGTGCATACGGCGCAGCTCGCACCGGAGTCCCCAGGCATGGGCCACCCGGGCACCGGTGGCGTCGGGAGCCTGATGGCCGGCAGTGCCGATGAGGTCGCGCAACAGGGCAAACGCACCCGCGGACAGCTCGGCGCCGTCGAGGTCGCCTGTGGCATCCGCGCTCGACAGCAGTTCGGCCGCGACCGCTTCCTGCTCGAGGCGTTCGCGTTCGAGACGCTCCCGCATGAGCTGTTGAGCTTCGCGACGGTCCCGCATCGGCGTGGGCCAGCCGCGCTGAACCACATCGCCGCGCTCGCGCAGCGAGACGGGCACCACGGCACGCGGGGCGTCGCTCCAGGCGGTCGTGGTCGGCGCCGGGTCGTCCGCGTCGGCGGCGAGCAGGCCAGCGTGACGGCATGAGCCGAGCCCGAGCGCCGCAGAGAAGACGTCATGGGCACGCGACGAATGCGGCGCAGCGTCCACGAAGGCTGCGAGCCGCAGGAAGTCGGCTCGCCGCGAGGTGGTGAGCGCTCCGAGGCGAGACAGGCGGCTCAGGTTCGCGGTCAGCGTTCGCACTGCCGCCAGCGCCTGTTCGGTGAGCTGCGTCAGCCGAGCCGGCCGTCCCGGGGCATCCGTGAACCAGCCGCCGAGATGCTGCCAGTGCTCAGTGTCTGAGCCGCGTGCGCGTCGCACGTCGAACTCGTCGGCGAGCCCGGCGTCGCTTACCCGGCCGGCGAGGCCGGTGTCGATCGACGCCAGCAGCGCATCCAGCCGGGGCATGATCGCCTCCAGGCATCGCTCGATCGGCCCGCGCATCCGCTCGATCTCGTTGAGCCGCTCGTCGACGTAGCCGACGATCACCCCGGCGAGCAGCTGCACTTCCTCAGGACTGAGGTCGTAGCGGCTCTGCCACTGCGCGAGCTGTCTGAAGAATCCGGTGATCTCGTCGACGAACCGCTCGTGGGTGTCGAACACCGCGCGTACCGCAGCAGTTGCGTCAGCAGCGGCGAGGTCACGGAAATTGCCTGAAGCATGGTCCGCCAGCAACTGCAGCCCGCGGTGCAGATCGCCCAGCCGGCCAGCTTGGGGATCGGCCACCTTGTCGGCACTGGCGAGCACGCGTTCGACGAGGTCGAATACCTGCTGACCGGCCGGCGTGATGAGGTAGCGATGCCGTCGGCGGTAGTAGTCGTCGATGCTGGAGGGCCGTCCGATGTCGGTGGACGCTTCGAGGTTCCCCCAGCGCCTCAGGCTCTCGAGCCGATCGTGCACCGTGTCGGGGGACAGACGCTCGGCGAGGTCCGCGTCGCGGATCTGGGCATGCACCTCGGCCGGGCCGAAGTCGGAGAAATAGGTGTCGGCGAACACGGCGAGAATGGCCCGGTACTCGGCCCATTCCTCACCTCCGAGATACCGGAACAGCAGGCGCGCCCGGTCGTCAGGACCCGGACTCTCGTAGGCATCTCCGCCGAGGTCGCCATGCGCTGCCCCACCGGGCAGCGGCTCGACGGGGTCTGCGGCAGTGTCGCTCATGCCGCGGCAACCTGTTCGGTCGCGTGTCCCTGCCAGATGTAGCGGTCGAGCAGGATCGTGCGCAGCGTGGGGTCGCGCACGATCTCGACGATGGACAGCTCCGGCAGGGTTGCGTGATCACCCCATAGCCGCTCGCTGGTCGCTATGAAATCCAGGTCCAGCGCCACGAGCAGGCCGAACAGCGCTGCGTGGTTGTCGGCCGAGACCTTGGCGAAGGCATCGTCGAGCAGCACGAAGCGGGCGATGCCGGGCTGGTCGCCGTGCGACCCTGCCTGGGATTCGGCCATGGCATCGCAGGAGGCCGCGACGGCGACGAACAGCGGCAGGTAGGTGACCAGCTTCTTCTCGCCTTCGGAGAGCGGCGTTCGCTTGGTCAGCCGCGCCTCGGCGGCTTCGGGGCGGGTCACCATCACGTCGAGATCGTGCCACTGCTTGTAGTCGAGCGTCTGGGCGATGAGCTGCCGGTAGGACGCATCGGGCTCGTCGGCGCGGGCCTCTTCGAGTCGTTCTGACAGCGCGGCTCGCACTGCGTCGTTCTCGTCGGGGGTCCGCAGGTCGGGCTGCTTGGCGAGGAGTTCCACCATGCGCGAGGTGGACTGATCGAGTTCGGGCGAGCGCCGCCAGCGCAGCCGCACACCGACCCGATGGGCGGTCGCGACCGAGCTGAGCCGCTGGTTCATCAGGTCGATCAGTCGCTTCGCGCCGTGCATCTTCTGCGCTATCTCTGTGGCGATGAGCCCCTGGAGCAGCTGGCGCAGTGCGTCGGTCTGCTTGCGATCGAGCAATCCCGCTGTCTGGCGAAGCTGTGCCGCCGCGCCGTGACGGGCCTCAGCCAGCGTGGAACTGGCAGCCAGCGGCCCGCTCACCTCGATCCGCAGCGGCCGGGTCGGGTCGGGCTGGAAGTCGTACGCGTCCCAGCCGCCGCCGAGTGCGTCGCGCTGGCGCCGCAGCGACTGGCGCACACCGTCGGCGCTGACGGTCTCGGGCGGCGATCCCGCTTCGACTCCTGCGCCGACGAGGCGCTCCGCGCCGTCTGCCACCGCAGCAAGCCCGGTGTGCCCGACGGCGCCGGCGGCCGGCATCTCGACCTCGTCTCCGTCTGCCACCGCGTCGAGGTAGCCGCGGGTGCCGAGCACGTCTTCGAACTCGGTGCGGTACGCATCGCACTGCGCTTCTGCAGCACCCGCGGCACGAGCGGCGGCATCGGCCTCAGCGCGCAGGCGTGCTTGCTCACCGACGGCGGCGTCCCTCCGTTCTCTCAGCCGCGGCAGGTCGCTGTCCATGTCGTCAAGTTCGGCCTTGAGCCGATCTCGTTGGGCACGCACCCGTTCGTACTCGGCACCGACCGTTTCGGTCAGCATGTCGAGCCGTGCCTGCTGTTCATCGCGGTCGGCTGTCGCGCTGGCGAGCGCACGGGCGGCCTCGTCGCGCTCGGCGAGCGCGAGACGGAGCCGATCGGCCAGCCGATCCCATTCGCTCACCGATCGCCGCAGCGTGGTCAGGTGCGACGCGCACTCCGCGCAGTACCGGTCGAGCTCGGCCAGCCGAACCGTGACCTCGCGCAGCGACGAGCGGTTTCGCGGCAGCGCGTGCGCCGCGGCGATGCGATACAGCTCCTCCTCGGTGCCGAGCGCTGCCTGCTCGGCTTGTCCTGCCTGGTCTGCCGCCGCCTGCCGACGTGTCTCGGCATGGGCCAGCTCGGCGGCGGCCGTCTCGACCGCGCTCTCTGCTCGATCGAGCGCCGTAGACGACGGGAAGGCGTTGCGGTGCTCTTGCAGCGCGATCAGCAGGCGCCGCTGGTCCGCATGCAGCTCATCGAGGCGAGCGGTTTCGGCCGCCCGACGCTCCAGCTCGCCCCGTGCCAGCTCACGGGCACGATCCAGCGCTTCGAGCCGTGCCGCAGCGCCGATGTGCTCGGCTCGCTCCTTGTGGTGGCGACCGGCGAGTGTTCCCAGGCGGAACGAGCCGTCGGTACTGACCGCAGCGACGGCCGTTCTAGCGTCACTACCCCGATTTCCCGCCCTGTCGGGCTGGCGACCGCTGCCGTTCGCCCGCTCACAGTTCACCGATGCCAGCAGCCGGGCGATCAGGCGCTCATCGACCTCACCACCAAGCCGGCTGGGAACGGTGACGGCGAGCATCCTGCTCAGCGGGTGCTCGGCCGGCTCGGCATCGACCACGATCAGCTCGCCGGTCGCCAGCTCAAGCGTGTCGGCGGAGGCCGGTCGTGCCGACAGCAGGCCCGACGCCTCCATGGCAGCTTCGAGCCCGACCCGATCCGCTGACTCGACTTCGGCCGCGAAGTCGACGACATCGGCCAGGCAGTAGACAGCGGGAGACTGCCACCCCAGGCGGGGCGGCTGCGGTTCGGCACGGCCCATCAGCTCGTCGAGCACAGCCTGCTGCTCTTCGACCGCCGCCCGAGCCTCCGACCTGAGATGCGCCGAAGCCGCAGCTCGGTCCGACTGCGTCGCGATGGCTGCCTCGATCGACCCGATCAGGCGGGTCTGCAGATCCGAGCGGGTCTGCGGCGCGGATGCTGCCGTCGCTGCGTCGTCGGCCACTGCGGTCGGCGATGCGGCGTCGTCGCACAACCGGGCCGAGTCGTCGCTCCACTGCTCGATGCGGGCCGTCCACTCGCGCATCGCGTCGGCCCGCGACGCTTCCAGCAAGGCGCAGCGTTCCGCCGCCTGCTCGTGGGCTTCGGCGGCGGACTCGAGTGCGCTGCGCGCGCTGTCGAGCCGGGCTTCGGCCTCGTCGCGCCGGTCCTGCGCAGCGCTGACGGCCCCGATGTCGCCGCGCCGCTGCCGTGCCGCTGCTTCAACGCCCTCCAAGCGACGCCGCGCATCGGTCGCGTCGAACGGCTCAGGCGCCACGGCATCGACACCGTCGATAGCCGACCGTCGCAAGCCCAGTGCAGGCGGGGGACGCTCAGCCAGCCCGCACCGTTCTGCGATCTGCGCGGCATGCGACAGCCCCTCGTTCAGATGACCCAGATCATCGTGACTGCGCCGCTGTGCAGCGTCGAGCTCTGACGTTGCGCCGACGATCACCTCGTCCGCCCGTCCGAGACGCCGCCGCGCATCATTCGCTTGGCGGACGAGCCGCTCTACGAGGTCTCGCAGTGCATCGAGCTGGCGACCGTCCTGGTAGGCACGCGATTCCTCCACGGCGGAGACCTCGCTTCGCAGCCGCCGCACGCGGCTCTCCGACTCCGCGATCTCCTCATCGATGCGCTGCACCTCCGCATCCGTGTCGCCTGCCTGCGTATGGAGCTTCGCTGCCGCCCGACGACTGCGCTGATGCTCAGCGAGCAGGCGACGCGCGTCGGCGACCCGGACCCGCAGATCGGCGGCGCAGTAGGCGCGATAGCGCTCCAGCAGGCTGCCGAGCGTCGAGACGGTGCGCTCCAGCGCCGCCACGTTGCGACGATGCTCATCGAGGTCATCCAGCGGCGCCGCCGCATCGGTGAGCGCCCGGTCGGAGAGTTGCGGCAGCGCGTCCATCAGATCGTCAGGCAGGTCGCGGTCGATCCGGTCGCCCACTCTCGGGTTGCGCACCTTGTCGATCAGCCGGATGTGCTGATCGAGCCCGGCGCCGCCGAACAGGCGCTGCTCGATGAGCCTCCGGTAGTCCCGCCGGTCCCGCTCGCGGAACACCGGATCACCGCCGAGACGATCACGCAGCGCATCCGCAGACAGCGCGACGCCGTCAGTGACGAGATCGATGTCGATGCCGGGCCGCTGGGAGGTCGCAAACCACCACGTCGTCACATTGTCGGCTTGCCGGTTGGCCCTGATGCCGCAGCCGCAGGCGAAGAACTCGCCGCCGCGCCGGTACTCGATCCACAGGTAGCCGACCGGCTGGGGGTCGTCGCGTCCTTCGAGCATCCACGACCGCAGCGGACCGCGCTGATCCTGCGCGGCGTCGATATCGCGCTGCCTCGCCGTGAGCAGGAACGGCAGCAGCATGTTCATCGCCGTGGACTTGCCCGAGCCGTTCACCCCTCGCAGCAGCAGCCGCCCGCCGCCGAAGTCGAGCACCTCATTGCCGTACTGGTAGACGTTGATGATCCCTGCGCGTTCCAGCCGCCAGCGCTCCGGTGCGGCATCGGCAGTCGAGTCTTCGGTCACGGCGCAGAACGTAGCCAACCGGTGTGACACGAATGCGCCTGAGCACCGATGCGGGGCTGGCAGAATGGCCGGGTGACGCAATTGCCGACCCGACCGCATCAGAATCTGCGCTCGTCATCCGACGTCGGCGAGAGCGAGGCGGAGGCGCAGCATCCGCAGAGGTGACTCCGCCCGGCCGTCAATCAGTGCGGTGCGCCGGGCTGTACCGGGTTGATCCAGCGGATCTGGGGGAAGCGGGCGAAGTCGGAGTCCGCCGAGGCCATCGCCACGCCGTGTTCGATGCACAGCGCGGCGAGCGCCGCATCGGGAAGGAGATTGGCGGTGAGATGCAGTTCACAGATGAGTCCGCCGAGGATCTCGCGAAAGCCGGGTCCCGGTTCGGGGATCCACGCGTGAGGCGCGGCGAGCCAATCCTCTACGTATTGCCATGCTTCTGCGGGGTTCAGCGGCGCCGATACGGCACGAGGATTGGTGGCGATCCGTAGGAAGCCGGTGGTCGACTGCCAAGGCAGCCCGATGCGCTGCGGCCCGTTCAGAGCGTCCTCGATCCACGTCTTGGCAGGATCGTGGAACGGGCTGGACTCGTCGACGGCGTAGATCAGCAGGTTCGCATCGACGATCACGTCGGGCTGCCGGGCATCGGGCCGTCGATCAGCTCCAGGGCCTCGGCCACGTTGCTGACGTCGATGCGGACGCCGAGCGGGCGGGTCTGCTGCACGAACCGCTCGGCGCGCGCCGGTGCCGTCAAGCCCTGCCGGATGAGGAAGTTCGCAGCCTCCGACACTCCCATGCCGCTGTCGCGGCGCAGCCGAGAGAGCGCCAGTGCGACATCGTCCTCGAACTCAATAGTCGTGCGCATGCATCGAATCTATCATGGACATGTCAAAACTTACACATATGCATGCTTCAGCAGAGGCACCTGCCGCACGACGCCCGGCAAGATGGCGATGCGGCTGCTGTTCGTGACGGTCACGCGACGCAATTTCTCGGCGGCGAACAGCGCGGGGAATCAGTTTCGCGGGGTTCGCACGGCGGCCGTGGGAGTCCAATCGGGGTAGTACTGCGCCCAGCAGCGTCGCAGACACATCACCGGCCCGTCGTCTCGACAGAGCGTCGGTGACTGTCGGAAGATCTTGGCTTCCCAGATCCGGACATCGTTGCGCCACTGCGAGATCCAGTTGCCCACCGCGTACCAGACCACGGCTCTCGGCATCTTGGGATCCGCGAACCAGCAGAAGTCGACCTGCTGTTCGAGCGGGGCCACTGGGAGCTGAGTCTGGATGATCTCGATCTCGCCGGCATCGGGAATCTTGAGCCTGAAGTTCAGGATGCTGCCGGCACCGGTGAAGGTGACCCGGGTGCTCGCTCGGGTGCGCTCGATGGGCCGGCCGCGGACCTTGAGCACCGTCTCGATATCAAGCTGCGGCCTGCACGACTCCCGATCATCGTCGAGATCCAGGCGGGCTGTGTGCTCAAGACCGACGCCGGGGACCGGGATGAGCGTCCACGGAATGTTCATCCGACTGTGGAGATAGCGGAAATGCGCCGTGTCGGATGCGTTCTCGATGAGCTCGATCATGTGCGTTCGGGTGCGGCCGGCGTTGTAGCGCCCTCGCAAGACAAGGCGCCCGTCGTCGATCTCGGGGACGCGAGGGACTCCGTGCGGCACCGCATCGTCCGCCTGCTGCCTCGTTTGACTGTCACGGTGGTACATGAAGATCGAACCGTGCACCTCTTCGACGGGAAACGACTCGGCCACGGCGCGCGTTGGCGGCGTGCTGCTGTAGGGGACACTCGCCACCCGGCCGTCGCCGGTGAACTGCCACGCGTGGAACGGGCACTCGATGCGGTCCCCGCAGACGCGACCGTCCGCGAGATTCGCGCCGAGGTGGGGGCAGAAGGCTGACATCGCGAACACGTCGTCGGCGTCAGTGGTGCGCCACACGACCAGCGCCCGGCCCAGGCATTCGAGGCAACGCGCTCGTCCTCTCCGCAGCGACTTCGAGCTGGCCAGCCGGTACCAGCCGTCGGGATACGGCGGGGGGTAGCTGGCCAGACGCAGATCATCCAAGAACGGCGAGTCCCGACGCCCAGGCCGGCGACTTGCACGTCTGCCCCCGGTCCCGGCCCTGCGGTTCATGAGCCGGAAGGTTCATCGCCGACCGCATCCGGTTTGCGGGCATGCACCAGATAGCAGGGCGTGAAGATTCCCTGCTCGCCCGCCTGAACCAGCGCATCGGCAGCTTCGTTCAGGATGCGGGCCGATTCGCCGGTGCCGGCCGGAACGACGCGGAGCCGTTCAAGCATCGCCATGGTCATGGCAGTGAAACGGCGGCCGGCGGGGACACGCGCCAGCGATGCCAACGAGAGATCGCGCCCCTGCAGCGCCCGGTACCACGGAAAGTCTGGGTCGCTGTCGAGTGCCTGGTCACAGCCGGAGAGAATCTCAAAGCCCGCAGACTGCACAGCCTCAACGAATCCGGAGGTTGTCGGAAGGCTGGGCGTCGCATTCGCGAACTCGACTCGCGCACGTATGTCCCCGTGGATCGGATCCCTTTCGTCGAAGCGATCCGTCAAGCACCACTCGGTCAGGGCAATCTCTCCGCTGGGCTTGAGCAGGCGCCAGATCTCCGCGAGACAGCGATGCCGGTCTGGTGCATGGCAGATCGCCTCGAAGGAGTACGCGGCATCGAATCGGCCGTCGGACAGCGGGACGTCCATGTAGTCGGCCAGCAGGAAATCGCATGCTCCGCGGACCCCGTCGGCCCGCTGCAGGGCCCGCCAGCCGCGCTGGACTTGGTAGGCGTTGAAGTTCAGGCCTGTGATGCTGGCGCCCGACAACCGGGCGATGTTGACCAACGGCCCGCCCACGCCGCAGCCCACATCGACGGCTCGGACGCCCGGCCCGAGACCCAACAGCTCGGCGACGCCGGCTTCCTGCCGACGCTGCGCTGCATGAAGGCTCTCCCGGAATTGCGCGGCGCGAAATGTTCGCTGCGTCGTGGTGCGCGGCCTGGCTCCATTGCGTCGCCGCCGCTGTCGAGGCGGGCGGCGGCGTGGTCATGACCGGTGACCAACGCGACCTTGACCGGCTCGCCGCTCCGTACCCCCATGTCCACGTTGCGCCCGTCTGACGAGCCAGTCGGCTTCGGCTCTCACCGCGCAGTGGCCGCTACCGGTTGGCGGGCTGGCTGGGTGGGTCGTACCAGGAGTCGAGGCTTGCCTGGAGGCGCTGCGCACCGGAGATGGGGTCGAGGCCGCCGGTCAGAACGGCGGCGCTGACAGCCCACGCCTCGTGCTCGAGACCGGGTTCGCCGCGGGAGAGGAATTGAGCCGTGTTGCGGCTGGTCGATTCGCAGTTGTCCCGCCACGAGGCGAACTCGCGGGCGAGCGGGTCGTCGATATCCGCCGGTGTGCCCCTCAGGGTGAAGAACCCGGGCAGGGCGTTCGCGAAGATCCGGGCGAAGTCCCTTGACGTCGCCCAGGTCAGAAGGGTTCTGACGGCCTGCGGGCTGTCGGTTGCAGCGTTCATGCCCAAGCCGATGTCGGTGTGGTCGCTGATGTAGCAGGTGTCCTGGCCGGCAGGCGGCGGCGGAGCGAACGCACCGAGTTCGAAATCGGCTGCGGAGCTGAGCGCTGCGATCTCCCACGACCCGGCGGGGTAGATCGCCGCGTCGCCCGCAGTGAACATGGCCCGCGCCTCGGCGTGAGTCATCTCCGGTGCGCTGCTGGGCAGGTACTGCGACCACCGTTGCAGCGTCGTGAGGGTGTCCACATATGGCTGATCGGTCAGCTTGGCCGAGCCGTCGATGAGCGCCAGCCGACCCTGCTCGCCCTTCCAGTAGTTGGGTCCGATGCTCTGGAACCCCATCGTCGCGGCCTCCCACCGGTCGCGGGTGCCCATGGCCAGCGGGACGAGACTGCCCTCATCCCGGATTGCCTCCAGCAGGCCGAAGAACTCCTCCTCGGTCCGCGGCTCGCGCAATCCGAGCTCACCGAAGGCCGTCCGGTTGTAGACGAACCCATGGATCACCGAGGCCACCGGCACGCAATAGGGGATGCCGCCGTCGGCTGCCCAGGCGCTCCTTTCGTCTGGGCCGAAGGCCTCGATGCCTGGAAGGTCAGCGAGCGGCGCCAAGTGGCTGCGTTCGAAGAGCGCCAGAGAGGTGTCGAATGCGCGGCAGGCGATCACGTCGCCGGCTGTGCCCTCCGCCAAGCGCTCTTCCAATGCCGCGTCGTACTCGGTGGGCGACGTTGGCACGAACGCCACCTCGATGGCGGGGAATTCTCGCTCAAACGCCGGGATGATCAGGTCTTCCCAGACGGCTGCGTCCTCGGCCCTCCAGCTCTCGACTGTGATGGTCTCGGCGTCGGCCTCACCGCATGCCGCCGCCCCAAGGCTCAACGCGGCGGCGGCGACGAGCAGTCCTAACCCGAATCGTCTCACGGAAGCCTCCGTCCCTGCCGGAGCAGGCTGGCATCGCTCTTGTTCCGCCGAACCCGGAACTCACCGACGAGCCGGCCGCAGCGCCTCGTGAGCGCGGCGAAGTGGGTGCTGTCAGGCGGATGCCTTCTTGGAGACGTGCAGGGTGAGCGCGCTGACCAGCAGCGTGCCGATGAACAGGCCCTGGGTCATCACGTGGCCGCGCTCGCCGAACAGAATCGCCCCGGCGGTGAGCAACGCGAAGAACAGAACGCTGAGCCCGATGCAGGCGGTCCCCACCTCGTACCGGTGCGGCTTGCGGGTGACGAACGCCGCCAGCGACACCAAGAACAGCAAACCGAGCACCACCTCGATGACGCCCACGATGATCGCCAGCGGCCATGCCAGCGACGTGGGCATCCCCAGCGCGGGCAGCATGACGTTCTCGAGGCCCATCTTGAAGTTCACGCCGTAGAACGTGTCAGCGTTGAAGAACTTGTCGAAGCCGTTCAGCAGCCAGAACAAGAACCAGTACAGGCTCAGCACGGCGCCGATGCCGGCCTTGTCGTGAATCCGCACCAGCACACCGGCAATGCCGGGTGCCTTGGCCGCAGCTTGATCATTCATCGCAAGACTCCTCGCTCGATCCCGGCCGCAAACTAACGCTCCGGAGCCAGCACCCGACGGACCCTCAGCAAGGTGCCTGGTTGCTTCTCGTGCCAGATGGTGGGCAGCGGTTGGCGGCGAGAACTCGTGTGGTGTTCGGTCAAGGTCGCTGGGGGTCCCTCGCTGTTTCGGCCGTTTCCCCCGCCTCCCCCCAATACGGGGGGCTGAGCCGTCTGCGTCTTGTGGAATCGGATGCGACTCAGCCCCGTCGCTGGTCGTAGCCGTTGGGCGAAAGGTGGGCGATGCGGGCTGGCTACGTGTCTGCCAAGACCACCAGCGCCGTGCTCGTGTGGGCGGCGTGCGACCGAGATTGTCCGCGGAGCCTCCCGGTTGCCACCGCTCGGTCGGTGCGGCGGCCTTGGCAGACACCTGCTTCCCGGTCGGGATGCTCTGACCTGCACATTCGCGATCCGACGCTTGTAGGTACGCGCGTTGTACGATCCGCGCACATGGAGACAGCCGAACCCGACGACACGACTCCCGGCGACAGCGCCGCGGAGTCGATCCGCGGATACATCACTGCGATGAACGACGGCATCGCAGCACGGTTCGATGGGCTGGAAGCCAAGGTGGATGAGGGTTTCGCTGCGGTGAACAGTCGCATCGACGGACTTGCTGCCGAGGTCGGCGGGGTCAAGGCAACCACCGACGCTCTGTTCGATGCCACGGCAGACAACACGAGGAAACTGCGCGAACGCGACTGATATTGACAGCTTCGCCAAGGCGAGGAACATCACGGCGGGAGAGCTGCCCCTTGTCTCGCGTCGGCCGCGTGCTGATGGCACTTGACGTAGGTGCCGTCGGGCAACGCGGCTTCTGATTCGATGTTGTCCGGTTCGACGGTCTTGGCCTGCCGGTGTCGGCGCAGCGTGACGAGCGCCGCGAGAGCCAAGCCGACTCCGGTGACGATGGCGCCGATCGCTGCGGGACTGAGTCCGCCGCCGGGCGCGGTCTCGGCGTACAGCGAAGCAGGGTGCTGCTCGGCGGCGAACAGATCGAGTTCCCACGAGTACTTCGATTGCCTCACCGAATCGGCATTGTGCTCGACGGCCTCGCCCGGCAGCCTCACCGAGACTGCCAGCGTGGGCAACTCCAAGCCCAGAGCCTCGGCCTCAGCGCGGTCCTCCGAGGTGAACTCCTCATCGGCCAGCTCCTCGCCGAGTGACGCCAGATCCAGATCGAAGCGCCAGCCGTCACTGTCAGTGCGGCGAATCCGCGGTCCGTTGTCCCCCGCCAACGCCGCCAGAACGGTCTCGCCCTCACCAGCCGACCAAGTTCGCCCGAACCTGACAGCGCAGACCCCATCAGCCAAGGAGACATCGACGTCGTCCAGCTCGCTCAAGCCGAAAATGCTCGGCACATCGGCACCGGACCCGTCGACGACCCGCCGGCACACCTCCCCGGCTGTCCCGGACGCGTCGCCCTCGCCGGACCCCATGAGGCTGAGCATCGCCACGTCGATGCCGATCGCCGCATCGACAGAACCCGAGCCGTCCTCGCGCACCACCAGATCAATCTCGAAGCGGTAACACGCCGTCGCCAGAACAGCCAACGCTCCGACGGCCACTGCCGCACGGGCGAGCGAACACCAGCGAGCCAAGACACGGCGGCGTGAGCGGGTTCCAGCCACCGCAGTCATTGCGCCCGTGCAGGGCCGAGCCGTTCCTGGATGATCTCGGGCTGCTCGGCCAGCAGCGCCAGGAGCACCCGCGCCGGGCCCTGTGGGCGTCGCCGCCCTTGTTCCCAGTCAGGTCAGGCAGAGCTGCCGTTGCCGGAGATCCAGCGCAACCTGCGCGGCTACCTCACCGAAGCCGCCCGAACCGACGTCCGGCTTCTCGATGATGCCGCCATTCCGAGTCCTGCCGGCGTGGAGCGGCTGCTGCGTTCGCTGGCCCGAAACGTCGCGACCGAAGCCAGCATGAGCACACTCGGCGCCAACGCCGAACGCCTCATGGGCGACATGACAACGCTCGGCCTGCTGTTCGAGTCGCTCGTGGTGAGAGACCTGCGGATACTCGCCCAGCCCTACGACGGACGCGTCGCACACCTGCGCGATGCCGCGGGCACAGAAGCCGACGCCATAGTGGACTTGCCCGACGGACGATGGCTCGCCGCAGAGATCAAGCTCGGCGGGGGCGATGCAATCGAGGCAGCGGCCCAGTCATTGCGACGCGTACGCGACAGCGTTGCCGCTGACCGCGCCAAACACCTGGTCGGCATGGCAGTCATCACGGCTCTCGGCTTCGCGTACGCCCGCCCCGACGGCGTACACGTCACGCCCATCACCGCCCTCGGC
Organism: Candidatus Poriferisodalis multihospitum; assembly: GCF_028283155.1. Taxonomy (NCBI): domain Bacteria; kingdom Bacillati; phylum Actinomycetota; class Acidimicrobiia; order Acidimicrobiales; family Candidatus Poriferisodalaceae; genus Candidatus Poriferisodalis; species Candidatus Poriferisodalis multihospitum. Next base: position 24,856 of record NZ_JAPYOK010000106.1, read on the forward strand.
CCCTGATCCGACAACGACCTCGACAAGGGGCTGCACTAGAACCCCCTTTACGTTGTCGGGCGGTCTGGGCCTGGTGTCAACACTCGGTCGAGCCGAGATGCCGTACCGTCGCGAGCATGTTCAGAGAGCATTCTGCGCCGCCGGAACGCGCTCAACTGATCACCGCGGTGCTCGCGGTGGTTCTCGCGGTGTCGTGCGCCGGCGAGTCCGGCCGCGAGGCCGGGGTCGGGGCGGGCGGCAGCGCGGTCGGCGGCGGCTCGTTG
>NZ_JAPYOK010000107.1:0-2527 GCF_028283155.1 Candidatus Poriferisodalis multihospitum
GCCAAACCCTCGTATCTCGACTCACCCTCACCGCCGCTTGCGCATGCTGCCAATACGAGCACAGCCGCTACGACTAGGGCGTAGCTGATCGGCCGTCGCACTATCGGCCCCGGTCGGGCTCGATGCCCTGCATATCGCCGGACGCTAGTGGCGTGTCGTTCCCGACAGACAGCGGCCCCGGCCACTGACGAGGGTTGCGGCCTCAGCGAGAATGCGACACACTCCACCGCAGCCAGGAAGGTACTCGGTTGGCTGAAATCGACCGCTTGCGGGCAGAGAACGAGATGCTGCAGGCCCGGCTGTCGGGGCTGACCGAGGCGATACGGCATATCAGCGAGGATCTGAATCTCGACACGGTGCTGCGGCGAGTGGCGGACAGCGCCCGGACGCTGACCGGTGCCCGATACGCGGCGATCACCACCATCGACGATGCCGGGGAGCTACAGGACGTGCTGTTCTCGGGCCTGTCGGAGCAGCAGCAGGACACGCTGGTTGGCTACGGCACCGGCATCGAGCTGTTCAAATATCTCAGCGGGTTGCGCGACCCGCTGAGAATCACCGATTTCGTGGCGCACGTGGACTCCGTGGGGTTCCCGGGGTTTCAGCCGCAGATCGGCGGGTTCATCAGCGCGCAGATCAGAGGCCGCGGCGGCCAGGTGGGCTCGATCTATGTCGGCAAGCCACACGACGATGCCCACTTCACACACGAGGACGAAGAGATCCTGGAAGTGTTCGCCAGCCAGGCGGCCCTGACACTGGTTAATGCCCGTCGCTACGGCGACGAGCAAAGGTCCAAGGCCGCCTTGGACGATCTGCCGTTCGAATCGGCGCTGAACGATGGTGAGACCGTGCATGCGGAGGAGATCGTCATCGTGCATCCCGGCGGCAGCGAGGTGGCGGCACTGATCAGCGCTACGCCGATCCGTTCCGAGGACGGCGAGCTGGCGACCGTGATCGCAACGCTCCAGGACATGTCGCCGCTGGAGGACATGGAGCGACTCCGGGCCGAGTTCCTGGCGATGGTGAGCCATGAGCTCCGAGCGCCGCTGACGTCGATCAAGGGCTCGGCTGCCACCATGCGCAGCTCGCTGATCCCGCCGGATCCCGCCGAGGTACGACAGTTCTTCCGCATCGTCGAAGAGCAGGCCGACCATATGCGCGACCTCATCAACGACCTGCTGGACATGACTCGCATCGAGGCGGGAACGCTGTCGGTGTCGCCAGAGCCGGTGGACTTGGAGTCGGTTGTCGAGCAGGCCAAGAATGCGTTCCTCGGCGGCGGGCATCGTCACAGCGTCGAAATCGAGCACACGCCGAGCCTTCCCCGTGTCTGGGGCGACAAGCAGAGGATCGTGCAAGTCCTGCACAACCTGTTCTCCAACGCTGCTGCGAATTCGAGCGAGTGGTCCACGATCAGCGTTTCCGCGTCGCTGGACGGGACCCATGTAGCAGTCTCGGTCACCGACGAGGGCACCGGGATCGACCCCGAGCGTCTGCCGCTGCTGTTCACCAAGTTTTCCCGCGGCGATCGCGACGACCGCGGCTATGGGCTGGGCCTCGCCATCTGCAGGGGCATCGTGGAGGCCCATGGCGGCCGCATCTGGGCATACAGCGCGGCGCACGGCCGGGGCGCCCGGTTCACCTTCACGGTTCCCGCCCTCGACGAACCTGCGATCGTGCCGGCACACGACGAACCCGGGGATCAGGCCACGTCTTCAGCAGCGACGAAGGTGGAGCGCATCCTGGTGGTCGACGACGATCTCCAAACGCTGCGCTTTGTCCGCAGCACGCTGGCCAAAGCCGGCTATACCCCCGTTGTCACCAGCGACCCCAGCGAGGCGGGACATCTGCTGGAGAGCGAGATGCCTCATCTCGTGCTGATGGACCTGCTGCTGCCCGGAACCGATGCCTTCGAGGTGATCAAGCGCGTCCCCAAGCTGCTGGAGGTGCCCGTCATATTCGTGTCCGGGCGAAGCGACGATCAACTGGTCGCCAAGGCCCTCGAGTTGGGCGCCGCCGACTACATCGTGAAGCCGTTCTCACCCACCGAGCTGCTGGCCCGCATCGCGGCCGCGCTGCGCCGACAAGCCCAGTCCCGGCACGCCGAGCCCTACCGGCTCGGTGACCTCACGGTGGACTTTCTGACCCACACCGCCATGGTCGCGGGGCAGACGGCAAACCTGACGCCCACGGAATACAAGCTGCTGTCGGAACTGTGCATCAACGCCGGTCGCCCGCTCAGCTACGAGCAGCTGCTCGAGACGGTCTGGGGCGAAGGCTCCAGCGGCGACGCTCAACGCGTGCGCACCTTCATCAAAGACCTGCGAGCCAAGCTCGGCGACGACGCCAGGAATCCGACCTACATCCTCACCGTCCCGAACATCGGCTACCAGGCCGCCAGTCCATAGCGACTGCGCGGATTGACCGAACCTGTGTCCACAAGCCGGTGCAAGACCTGTGGACAATCATCACGCTGTCAGCGGAGAAACCTGCCGGCAGTGCTTCAGCGCGCTGGCGGGGCGTAGAT